>JBJMTR010000393.1:0-7276 GCA_045811565.1 Bradyrhizobium sp. | reverse complement strand
GGCCCACCCATCAATTCGATCGGGGTATGGCCGGCGGCGGCCTTGGCGGCTCGGGTGCCGAGATAGGCCGCGATCACCGCCGGGTTGGCGGTGACCTCGCGCGGACTGCCGTGCGCGATTTCCTTGCCCTGGTGGAACACCACAACGCGGCTCGCGAGCGACATGATCACTTCCATGATGTGCTCGACGATTACGAGCGTGATGCCGGAGCGATGGATCTCACGCACCAGATCGATCGCGAGTTGCACCTCGCGCTGGGTCAACCCGGCCATGGCTTCATCCAGCAACAGCAATTTTGGTTCGGTCGCGAGCGCGCGGGCAATTTCCAGCCGCTTGCGGCCGGGCGTGCCGAGCGAGCGCGCCGGGGCATCGGCGAGCCTGCTCATGCCGACGCGCTCCAGCACCGCGCGGGCTTTCGTCTCGGCCTCGGCACGGTGCGAAGTGCGCAGGAAAGCGCCAATCATCACATTCTCCAGCACCGACATGCCTTCAAACGTCTGCGGCACCTGAAACGTGCGGGCAACACCAAGGCGCGCCCGGACTTCCGGCGTTAGATTGGTGATGTCGTGGCCTTCGAACAGCACCGTGCCGGAGGTCGCATGCAGGTCGCCGGTCAGGCAATTGAACAAGGTGGATTTGCCGGCGCCGTTTGGCCCGATCAGGCCGAGGATGTCGCCCTGCTCAAGCATCACGCTAGCGGCATCGACCGCTTTGAAGCTGCCGAACGCCTTGGTCACAGCGCGCGCTTCAAGGAGCATTTGGCGCTCCTGCCGTAGCCGTGGCCGGCTTCTCGGACGCCTTGGCGCGCTTGGCCCACAGACGATTGATCAGCGCCAATATGCCGCCCGGCTGGAAGCGCGCGATCAGCACGATGATGGCGCCGTACACAACAAACGTCAGGCCGGCGCCCTTGCCGCCGAGCAGATTGTTGGAGATTTCCTCCAGCGGCACCAGGATCGCGGCGCCAACAAGAGGTCCGAACAATAGACCGGCCCCGCCGAGCGCGGCCATGATCAGGATCTTCACCGAGATCAGGATGCCGAGTCCGGACTCCGGATCGACGAAGCCGAACATCATCGCATAGAGCGCGCCGGCGACGCTGGTCAGGCCGGCGCTGAGCATATAGGCGTAAAGCTTGGTGCGGCTGGCGGGTGCGCCGAGCGAACGCGCGGCGCGCTCGGAATCTTTGATGGCACGCAGATAAAATCCCATCCGGCTATTGGTCATCCACCAGGTGATGCCGAGGGTGATAATCAGGATCGCCAGGAACAGATAATAGTACGGCAGCGCCGAGATGAAGGAGAGATCGAAGACGTTGCGCGGCACCGTCGGGCCACTGAGACCCACCGCCGCACCCAGATATTCGGTGTTTGTGACGATCAGCCGCGCCAGTTCGGCGACCGCGATGGTCGCCATGCTGAAATAGTGCCCCGACAGCCGCAGGGTCGGCACGCCGATCACCGCCGCGATCAGAACGCTGAAGAGAATGCCCGCGGGAATCCCGATCAGCGGCGACAGCGCGAAATGCGCATACGCCCCCATCGCGGCATAAGCGCCGCAACCGAAGAATACAACGTGGCCAACCGAGACCTGGCCGGCATAGCCGCCGATGATATTCCAGGCCGAAGCAGCGATCGCGTAGAGCAGGATCAGCGCGCCGAGCCGTTGCTGGAAGGCCGTCGTAAACAGCAAGGGAAAGGCGATGATCAGCGCGAGCGCGACCAATAACCAGAGGGTGTGGCGCATCACGACTTGCCCATCACGACTTGCCCATCAGGACTTGCCCATCAGGCCTTGCGGCCGGAACCAGAGGAAGCACAGGAACAACGAATAGACGACGATGTCCTTGTAGACCGCGCCGATCCAGTAGGCCGACACCGACTCGATCACGCCGATCAATAGTCCGGCGACTAGTGCGCCCGGCACGCTGCCGAACCCGCCGAGAGAAACCGTGACGAAGGCGACGATGCCGAGCGTCTCGCCAACCGTGGGGGCGATGTAAAAGAACGTCGCGATCAGCGCACCGGCTATTCCCGTCGCGCCCGCGGCAATCGCCCAGGCGATCGCCTGCATGCTGTCGGGACGGATACCCATCAATTGCGCCGCGGTGGAATCCTCGGCGACGGCGAGCATCTTCGACCCTAGCGGCGTACGCGTCAGCAAGACATGTAGTCCGACCGTCACCAGCAACGCGACGACGCCGGCCAGCAATCGCGAGGCCTGCAATTTGATCCCGAGCACGTCGAAGGTGCCTCCGACAAGATTTTCGGGCAGCGTCATGAAGTTGGCGCCAAAACCCCAGAAAACGGAATAGCGCAGCAACAGCGCCAGTCCGAAGGTGCCGAGGATCTGGGCCAGCATGGGCCCCTTCATCACGCTGCGGATCAGCCCGAAATAGACGATGATGCCGAGCGTCGCCAGCACCAGCGCCGCAACCGGCGTGCCGACAAACGGCCCGACGCCAAACAGCGTCCAGACCACGAACGCCGCATACATGCCGAGCATGACGAAATCGCCATGCGCGAAGTTGACGATGTTCATCATGCCCCAGATCAAGGTGAGGCCCGACGAGAACAGCGCGTAGACCGCGCCGAGCAACAATCCGCCGACGATCACCTGAACGAGGATGGAGGACATGGTGGCGGATAATCTTGCGGGTTGCATTTCAACGATGGCGGGGCGGAACGCAAAATCGCGAGGCGGGACTAGACGCCCCGCCCCTGGTTTTTACCAGCCTTTGTAGGGCAGTACCGGCGCCGTCTTGGCCAGTTGCTTTGGCCAGACCGGAACGTAGTTCTCGCCGTCCTGCAGCTGGATCACCAGTCCCGCCGCAAGGACGTTCTGGCCCTTGTCGTCGAACTTGACGCCCTTGTAGCCCATGATCAATTGATCGGGCTTGAGATCGGTGGCCTTCAGCGCCGCCTGGATCTTGGCAGGCTCCGTCGATCCGGCGCGGTCGATCGCATCGCAGAGAACGAAGAATCCCTGCATCTGGCGCGCCGCGGTATCGTCGAGATCGTCGCCGCCGCTCTTCTTCTTGTACATCTCGTTGATCAGGAAGGTCGGCGATCCCGGAGGCCCGATGGCGAAGGACGAACGGTTGAAGATGCCCTGCACCAGTTTTCCAACGGTCTTCAGCGTCGACGGATCGGAGAAACCTGCGTTATCGGCGATCATCATCGGCGGCTTGTAATCCAGCGCCTGGAACGTCTTGGCATAGAGGATCGCGTCGGACGTATAGCTGATCATGATCACCACGTCCGGCTTCTTGTCCTTGAGCTGCAAGACCTGGCTCTGCACATCCGTGGTGTTGGCCGAATAGGCAATATCCTGGGCGATGCTCAGGCCGTTCTCCTTGAACATGCCGGTGATGACGCTCGCGACCGAGGTTCCGTACTCGGTATTTTCATGCACCAGCGCGACGTTATCGACCTTTTGGCCGCCGGCCTTCATGTCCTTTAGAAACTCGAGATAGATCCGGGCGAAATCCGCCGCCACCGGTGTCACGCGGAAGAACCACTTGAAGCCTCGCTCGGTCAGGTTGGCGGCGACCGATTCACCATTCACAAAGGGGATAGCGTATTTCTCCGAGATGGCACTCGTCGTCAGCGTGACGCCGGACTGGTAGGCGCCGTTGAGCGCGACCACCTTTTCCTCGGTGATCAGCCGCAGCGCCTGGTTCTGCCCGACCGCGGGGCTGCCCTGATTGTCAGCAAACACCGCTTCGATCCTGGCGCCGCCAAGGCCGGCCAGACCGGCATTTTTTGCAAGCGGCAAATTGCCGAGTTCGGGATGCGCATTGTTGATGATGTCGATCGCGGTCTCGATCGCCGCCTTGCCGTGCACGCCGGCACTGGCCGCGTTGCCGCTGAGCGGATAGATCGCGCCGATCTTGACCGTCTTGTCCTGAGCCGACGCCGCGCCCATCGCCGCAACCGAGATCGCGATTGTGGCGGCAGCAAGCAGGCCAACGAAATGCTTCACTCTCATACTAAAGACCTCCCAGGTCCGACCCGATGCCGGGCTATTATTTTTCTTTAAGTGATCAGCATTGCATGGCCGGTTGGCATGGGCAACGGCGTCAGAGGATGATCCGGACAAGCGGGTACCGGTTTTCCGAAAGATCATGCTCAATGGAGCGGGATGCCGCATCGAAGAAAGTCATCTCGCTCAATGAGCAGCCGCTGGCGCGCGCCCATGGATATTCGTTGGCAGGGTACGGAAGACCGGTCCGAAAGCCCGGAGGATTGAAGGCTGGATAATTTGCGGCCTTGATGGAGTGCGCCCCTGCGAACGGCTTGCATGGTAGCCGGTACTTCCACCAAAAACGCTCCCTCTTCCGCGCTTGCCAAGGCCGGGACCGAACGAGTAGAACGACGCCAGCAAGGCGGTGAGTTGCTTGATCCCGCCGCGAGCGATTGCTCAATCGGTCAGCTAAGTTATTGCGGCTATTGAGCAATTCTTGGGGAATGGTGTAACGGTAGCACAACAGACTCTGACTCTGTTTGTCAAGGTTCGAATCCTAGTTCCCCAGCCAGCTTTTTTCGCAGCTCCATCGGATCGCCTTGTCCGGCTATGTCGCCGCCCGCAACCGGCTGTGCCTTGCGCCGTAGGCGGCGTAGATCACAAGTCCGATCAGGAGCCAGACCGCTAGCCTGATCCACGTATCTATTGGCAGGCCCAACATCAGGAATATCGACGTCGCCGCTGCGGCGGGACCCACCAGCCAGATCGCGGGCGCCCGGAACGGCCGCGGCAATTGCGGATCGGTGACTCGCAGCACGACCGTGCCGATCGAAACCACGGCGAACGCGAACAACGTTCCGATGCTGACGAGCTCGCCGACCAACCCGATCGGCAGCAGGCCCGCGAGAATTGCGACGACGATGCCGGAGCCGATCGTCGAAACATACGGGGTGCGGAAACGCGGATGAATTTTCGCGGCGACTGCCGGCAGCAACCCGTCGTGCGCCATGGCGCGAAAGATCCGCGGCTGTGCCAGCAGCATGACGAGAATGACCGAGGTCAACCCGAACAAGATCCCGAGCTTGATGATCGGCGCGAGCCATCCGACGCCCGCGGCGTCGATCCCGACCGCGATCGGATCGGGAACGTTCAACCTGTCGAACGGAACGATCCCGGTCAGCACGAACCCGACCACGACATAAAGCGCGGCACAAACGACCAGCGAGCCGAGAATGCCGATCGGCATATCGCGCTCTGGCGTCTTGGCTTCCTGCGCTGCGGTCGAGATCGCATCGAAGCCAATATAGGCGAAGAATACCACCGCCGCCCCACGGATCACGCCGGACCAGCCATAAACACCGACGCCGGCGTTCGGCGGGATAAAGCTGCCATCCGGATTGCTCGACGTGACCCAGTTCGTCGTTGTCACCGACGAAGCCGCACTGGCGATGAAAAGGAAGATGACAGCCAATTTGACGGCGACGATGAAGCCATTGAACCGCGCTGACTCCCTGATACCCAACACCAGCAAAGTAGTGACGAAGACGATGACGAGGACAGCCGGTATATTGAAGATCGCCCCGGTCGGGGACCACGCGCCGGTGTTGACGTCATAGCTGAGTGGCGCCGAAACGAATTGCGAAGGCAGGTTGAAGCCAAAATCCCTGGCAAAGCTGACGAAGTAACCTGACCATCCGACTGCGACCGTGATCGCGCCGACCGCGTATTCGAGGATCAGATCCCAGCCGATGATCCAGGCGATCAGTTCGCCGAGCGTGGCATAGGCATAAGTATAGGCGCTTCCACAGATCGGAACGGTGGACGACATCTCGGCGTAGCACAATCCGGCAAACGCGCAGGCAACCGCACCGAGCACGAACGACAGCGTCACCGCTGGACCGGCGTTCGCGGCGGCCGCATGCCCGGTCAGGACAAAGATGCCCGCGCCGATAATTCCTCCGATGCCGAGGGCCACGAGGTTGAGCGCGGACAGCGAACGCCTCAACGGGTGACCTTCCGCGTCACGTTCCGCCTGCGCCGCTTCCTGCAGCAGATCGGTCGTCGGTATTCGCGCCCAGATGTCTGCCAAAACCGCGTCCTCTCGCCTTGAGCTTCCACAGCCCCCAAGGCACGGTCGGCGCAATTATAGCGCGGTTTGCGGCAACTTACTCAAGCCTTAAGCATTCTGCGGCGCAGTTCATCAACGGTTTCTCACATCCGGCCGCGGATCGGCAACGAACTTATCGCGGTTCGGCATCTTGATGGCTGCCAGTGTCTTTGCGTCGAGAACGGCGTCGGCGGGAAGGAGACCGTTGAGATTGAGTATGTAGGAGGACACCGCATAGACGTCCTCGTTGGATAGAGACTGCGGCGCGTTCTGCGGCATTGCGCGGCGAATATAGTCGAACAGCGTCGGCGCGTAGGGCCAATAACTGCCTACGGTCCGAACCGGCTTTGCGGTCGCCAGCGTGCCTTGTCCGCCGACCAGACGATCGCCGAGGCCGCCGCCCTGCCCTTCGACGCCGTGGCACGCGGCGCACTGCTCCGCGTAAACCGCGCGGCCGCGCTCCACGCTGCCGCTGCCCGGCGGCAGGTTCGATCCGTCGCGGCCGATGTCGATGTCCCAGCCGGCGATTACGGCAGGCGTGGCCGCTCGGCCGATGCCGTAGCGTTCCTCTGCCTGTGCGGCGGCGCTGAAGGCTATGGCGGCAATGAGAAGCGCGATTGGCGAACTAGGCTTGCGCATTGCTGACTTCCCCAAGTGCACTGATGCGCCAAGGCCAGATCGCGTTGTTATGGTAGAAGTGATTGGTGCCGCGAACGGCCAGCAATTCCGCGAGCGTCGGCTGGACGTAGTCCGTCTCGTCGATGGCACGGCTCTGGATAATGCTTTCCTCTCCATCCCATCGCCATGGCATGCGGAAGCGCGTCAGCGCGCGGGTCAGGATCGGCTCCTGAAGTTCGGCCGGCCTCCATTCCTTGCCGCCATCGACAGAAATCTCGACGCGCTTGATCTTCCCATGCCCGCTCCAAGCAATGCCCGTGATCTCGTGGAAACCGGGCCCGCTCAGTATCTGTCCGCCCGAGGGACGCGTGATTATCGACTTTGCCTCCATGTAGAAGGTGAATTCGCGCGCCGTGCCGTCCGGCATCAGGTCGGTATATTTCGAAGTCTCCTCGCGCGAATAAACGGGCTCCGCGACCGCCTTCAGCCGGCGCAGCCATTTTATGCTCATGTTGCCTTCAAACCCGGGCAGCAACAGCCGCAGCGGATAGCCCTGTTGCGGGCGCAGCCGTTCGCCGTTCTGGC
>JBJMTR010000392.1:0-5623 GCA_045811565.1 Bradyrhizobium sp. | reverse complement strand
CGCACTCACGCCGCCGCGGCTACCACCCTATTCCGCCCGTCGTGCTTGGCACGATACAGCGCAGTATCAGCGCGCTTGAGGACGTCGTTGATTGACTCGCCCTTGCGCTCCAATGTCGCCAAGCCGATCGAGATCGTGACCTCGATGCGCTTGACCCCCTTGTTGACAGCAAACGGTTCGCCGGCGATCGAGTGGCGCAGGCGTTCCGCCACCATGCCCGCGACATGCAAGTCGGTCTCCGGCATCACAATGACAAATTCCTCGCCGCCAAAGCGGCAAGCGAGATCGATACCACGGATCGATTTGCGGATCCGCACCGCGAATTCGCGCAGCACGTCATCGCCGGCGTCGTGGCCGTAAGTGTCGTTGATCGCCTTGAAGTAGTCGATGTCGAGAATCATCAGCGCCAGGGGTTTGCCGCGGCTGGAGGCCTGCTCGGCCAGCGTCGCCAGATGGCTCTCCATGTAGCGGCGGTTATGCAGGCCAGTCAGTGCATCGGTGATCGCCATCTCGATCGAATTCTGCACGTTGTCGCGCAAATGGTCGGTGTAGCGCCGCTTCCGGATCTGGGTGCGCGCGCGCGCCAACAACTCGTTCTTATCGACCGGGCGCAAAAGGTAATCGTTCACGCCGATTTCCAGACCGCGCAGCAGCCGCGCATTGTTGTCGGCGTCGGATATGGCGAGGATCGGCATTTGGCGGGTGCGCTCCAGCGAGCGCGCTTGGCTGCACAGCCGCAAGCCGTCGTAATTGTCGAGGCTGAGCGAGACGATCAAGAGATCGTAATTGCCTTCGGCGGCATGCAACAGCGCATCCGACGGGTTGGTTTCGACATCGACGGTGTGCTCGGCGGAGAGGATCGGCGCCAGTCGTTCGTAGGACGACGGCCGGTCATCGACCAGCAGGATGCGGCCGCCGACGCCCTTGTCGACGATCGCGCTGCGCTCCGGCGCCTCCATGCCGATCTCGAGCGAGGTGATGGCGCGCATGCGCAGCTCGTCGGTCATCATCTTCAGCCGCGTCAGCGACCGCACGCGGGCGATCAGCACGACGTCGGACACCGGCTTGGTCAGGAAATCGTCGGCGCCGGCGTCAAGCCCGCGCACGCGATCGGCCGGGCTGTCCAGCGCGGTGACGATTACGACCGGAATGAAATGCGTGGCGGGATTGGATTTCAGGCGGCGGCAAACCTCAAAGCCGTCCATGTCGGGCATCATCACGTCGAGCAGGATGATGTCGCATTCGGCGCGCGCTGAGATCGCAAGTGCCTCGGCTCCGTTCGAAGCGGTCAGCACGTCGAAATATTCGGCCGACAGACGGGCTTCCAGCAGCTTGACGTTAGCGGGAATATCATCGACCACAAGGATACGAGCGGACATCGAAGCTTACTCCTACCCAATAAAACGTCTAACCGTTTCAATAAATTTGCCGACCGAAATTGGTTTGGACAAATACGCCTCGCACCCGCCCTCGCGGATACGTTCTTCATCACCCTTCATCGCAAACGCGGTGACCGCGACCACCGGGATCGTGCGCAGTTCCGGATCGTCCTTGATCCAGCGCGTGACTTCCAAACCAGACACCTGCGGGAGCTGGATATCCATCAGGATCAGATCGGGACGTAGCTTGCGGACTAGGTCGAGCGCCTCGAAACCGTTGCTGGTGCCGGAGGTCTCGTAGCCGTGCGCTTCCAGGAGGTCGCGAAAGAGCTTCATATTGAGCTCGTTGTCCTCCACGATCAGGACGGTTTTCGCCATCCCGTCCCTCCCAGGTCTTTAGGAGACAGACACGAATGCGGGGCGTCGGCCCCCACCTTCGGCATGTCGAAATGTGAATTCAAACTAGCGCCAGAATCGATCTAAGCCGTTAAGCCCGAGTTCCATTTTTTTGAGTCGTTTCCACTTGCTTGAACAGGTTTGGAAGACTCGGGCATGATGCCTCTTGAATAGAGACCATAAGTTAACGGAAAGGCAAACCGGTCAGTTGAAAAAGCCTGTTCACAACCCCCGCGAAGTAGCTGAAATCGTTGCAGTTCAGGCACTGAATTTCATTGCCGGCGATCCGGAGCGGCTGGGCCTTTTCCTCGCGGAGACGGGAATCGGCCCGGAGACGCTGCGGACCGCCGCGGCCGACCCGCGATTCCTGGCTTCCGTGCTGGATTTCGTGATGCGGGACGACGCAACGGTGAAGGCGTTCGCTGATGCCTCGCAACTGCACCCGACCAACATCGCCGCCGCGCAGCAGGTGCTCGGCGATCCGCATTGGGAGCGCGACGTGCCGTGAGCGCGCCGGCGCAGCCAGGCGATGGCCCCCGCTGCTTTTGCCGGGATTGCCTCGGCGATCTCGACATCCAGGCCAAGCGGTGCAGCCATTGTGGTTCGCCCCGACTTGTCAGGCACCACGCCCTGGCCTCGCTGGCGCTGGCGCATATCGACTGCGACGCGTTCTACGCAACGGTTGAGAAGCGCGACAATCCCGATCTCGCCGACAAGCCCGTCATCATCGGCGGTGGCAAGCGCGGCGTGGTATCGGCCGCCTGCTACATCTCACGGACTTATGGCGTGCGCTCGGCGATGCCGATGTTCAAGGCGCTCGCGCTTTGCCCGTCCGCCACCGTGATCCGGCCCGACATGGCAAAATATGTCAGGGTCGGCCGCGAGGTGCGACATGCCATGCAGGCTCTCACGCCGTTGGTCGAGCCGTTGTCGATCGACGAGGCGTTCTTGGATCTTTCCGGCACCCAGCGCGTCCATGGCATGATCCCCGCAAAAGTGCTGGCGCGCTTCGCCCGCGATGTCGAGCGCAAGATCGGGATCACGGTTTCTGTCGGGCTGTCCTGCAACAAGTTTTTGGCCAAGATCGCGTCCGATCTGGACAAGCCGCGTGGTTTTGCGGCGCTCGACCAGGACGAGGCGCGCGAGATGCTCGCGGAGAAACCGGTCGGCTTCATCTTTGGCGTCGGGCCCGCCACCCAGGAAAGGCTGATTCAGCGCGGCTTCCGCACCATCGCCGACCTGCAGCGCGCCGATGAGGTCGAATTGATGAAGCAGTTTTCGACCGAGGGCCGAAGGTTGTGGCGCCTCGCCCGCGGTATCGATGACCGACGCGTGGTGCCTGACAGAGGTGCCAAGACGATTTCCAGTGAGACCACCTTCGAAAACGACATCCGCGATTTCGCGACACTGGAAAGGTTGCTGTGGAGGCTTTCGGAGAAGGTGTCTGCGCGGCTCAAGAATGGCGATCTCTCCGGCTGCACCATCACGCTGAAACTGAAGACCGCAGATTTCCGCCAGCGTACCCGTTCGCAATCGATTGCCGCACCGACGCAACTTGCGGCGAAGATCTTCGCAATTTCCCGCGAAATGCTGGCGAAGGAGATCGATGGCACCGCGTTCCGCCTGATGGGCACCGGCGTCAGCGCGCTACGCCCGGGCTCGCGGGCCGACGACACCGACATGCTCGACCGCCGCTCGGCCGATGCCGAGCGCGCGATGGATGGGCTGCGAAAGAAGTTCGGCAATGCCGCCGTGATCCGGGGGATTGCCTACGATGGGCCGGAGAAACAGGTGGAGGAATGAAATCTCAGGGTGACTGGTCGGGCCGTTACTTACACGGTTTGGAATCCTTGACGTCGAATTTTCCCATCTTGCCGGAAATCACGAAATCGTTGTAGTCGAGCACCAGCGCACGAGAGACGCCGTTTTCGTAGAGCTCGAACGACATCGCGTAGACCGGCGTCTGCTCGCCGTCCTTGGCCCTGGCGTCGCGGTCGTAGTAGCTCACCGTCACCGGCCATCGCGTCAGCGATTTCATCGCATCGCTGGCGGTCGAAGGATCAGGGGAAGCAGGAACGCGGTCGCCGGGGATCGGCTGCCCGATCACCGTCAGCGTGTTGTAGACTTTCTCGCCGTTGTCGGAGCCGTCATAAACTGTCAATTCGAGAACACGCTTTCCCTCGCGCGCGGCAGCGATGATGTGCTGGATCTGCTCGGTCGGAAATACGACGCTGCCTTCGAGCTCGAACGTCTTCGTCACCGGCTGCTTGAGCTTGACCGTGATGTGGTCGCCAGTCCGCTCCGCGGCGCCGTCAACCGGCACCGACTCGCTGTCGTTCATCCGGGTGGCGATCTTGAAGCGGTAGCTCTTGCCCGCGCCGTCCTCCCAGGACGACGAGCGCAGGTCGCTCAGTGTCAGCTTGCCCTCGCCGCTGTCGAGTTCAGACACCTGGCGGAATTCCGAGGTGTAGCCCTCGCAGGCGTTGCCGGTGAAATTATAGAGGATGCGGCCGCGCGCCCCGTTGATGGCGTTGGAGCCGCGCGATTTGACCAGGCTGAGTTCGTAGAGCGCCTGATGCGCCAGAAATGGCCCACTAGCCGCAGCGAAAGCAGGTCCGTCGGCAAAACCCGATCCCGCGGCAACGACAATTGTCAGTACTAGAGCGCGCGGCGGAATCCGAAACGGTCGAGCCATGTGTTTTCCCTGGAAAGCTACGATTCGCCACAATAGTGGCGGCCGTATTGCGTCGCAACTGGGGCAGTTTCACAAAAAGGTAGCGTCAGAACGCCGGAATGCCACGTTTTTCGGCATCTTTCTACGATGGGAAACGGTATTGCCGCCGATCCGCCCTCGCTTGCAACCGGCAGCGCGATGCGCGAAACAGGTCCGGCCTGACATCAAGCGTTGGGCGTTGGTCAATCAACCGGGGACGGAAACATGGCGGGTACTGTCGAACAAAAACTGGCAGCGCAGGGCATCATTTTGCACGAGCCCGCGGCGCCTGTGGCGAATTATGTCGGCTTTGTACGCACCGGCAACCTGCTGTTCGTCTCGGGCCAGGTCTGCATCAACGAGGAAGGCAAGCTGATCGCCAAGGGCAAACTCGGCGCCGGCGTCACGGTCGAGCAAGGCAACGCCGCGGCGCGCGGTTGCGCGATCAACCTGCTGGCGCAGATCAAGGCCGCGCTCGGCGATCTCGACAAGGTGGTGCGGGTGGTGCGGCTCGGCGGCTTCGTCAACTCCGCGCCGGATTTCCTCGACGGGCCAAAGGTGCTGAATGGCGCGTCCGACCTGATGGTCGCCGCCTTTGGCGACAAGGGCCGTCACGCCCGCACCACCGTCGGCGTCGCCTCGCTGCCTGCCGATGCGGCGGTGGAAGTCGAAGGATTGTTCGAGGTCTCCTGATCGATGCGCGCACCCGACTGGCTGACGGCGCGGCCGGTCGCCCACCGCGGCCTGCATGACGCTGGGCGCGGCGTCATCGAAAACATGCCGGGCGCCGTGCAGGCGGCTATCGACAAGGGCTTCTCGATCGAGGTCGATATCCAGCTCACCGCAGATGGCGAGGCGATGGTGCATCACGACGATGCGCTCGGCCGCCTCACCGAAGGTTCAGGCACCCTCCTCGGCAAGACCGCGGCCGAGCTCAAGGCAATTCAATTCAAGGATACACCGGAACGCATGATGTCGCTTGGCGAGCTCTGCGCTCTCGTCGCCGGCCGGGTGCCGCTGGTGGTCGAGGTGAAGAGCCATTTTGACCGCGACCGCAAGCTGGTGACGCGGATGGCTGACGTGCTCGCCTCCTACTCAGGGCCGGTGGTTGGCATGTCCTTCGACCCCGATCAGG
>JBJMTR010000391.1:0-16090 GCA_045811565.1 Bradyrhizobium sp. | reverse complement strand
CGCGTTCACGGTTCCGTCGGCGATGGCGAAATCCGCCGTGCTGGCGATGACCAGGAGCCTGGCCGTGGAGTGGGGACCGAAGGGCATCCGCACCGTCGCGATTGCACCCGGCGCGTTCCCGACCCCGGGCGCGGCGGGCCAGCTGCGGCCAGAGGGTCGCGACGAGGAATGGGCGCACCGGAATCCGCTCGGCCGCGCCGGCGAACATGGCGAACTCGCCGATCTCGCCAGTTTCCTGATCTCCGATCGCGCCGGCTACATCAATGGCGAGATGGTGGTGCAGGATGGCGGCGCGCATTTGCGCAGTTCCGGCGCCGAGGACCTCCTGCAATGGAGCGATGCGCAGTGGGAGAAGCAGCGGGCCGCGCGCGCAAAGAGCTGAACGCGACAGCCGCGCGACGAGGTCAGCGAGACTTCGCCGCACCGGCCCGTAACTGCCTTCCCAAAAAAGCATTTCCCCGCTATCCATCGCCGGTGGACGACACCGTCCCGAGCCATCTTCCAGTCACAATCATGAGGGAACCAGTTGTTCGTGCGGCGAATACTGACATCTCTGGTTGCAGTTACGTTGTTGTGCGGGGTGGCATCCCTGGCGCAGGCGCAAAATGCTGCGCCAAAGGCCTCGAACGGCGCGGCCAAGCCCGCGGCAGCGGCAACAAAGCCGGCGACACCAGCTGCAAAGTCCGCGGCTGTAGCCAAGCCGGAACCGGCGGGGGCGGCGGCGGGGGGCGCCGAGCCGAGCCTGATCGGCCAGTTCGGGACGTGGGGGGCCTATACGGCGACACCGAACGGCAAAAAGGTGTGCTTTGCATTGGCAAAGCCTTCTTCGTCGAAAACCAATCCGCCGAATCGTCCGCGGGATCCGGCCTATGCCTTCATCTCGACCCGTCCGGCCGAGAAAGTCGTCAACGAGGTCTCCGTTATGATCGGCTACACGCTGAAGCCGGGCTCGGAATCGACGCTCGAGGTCGGTGGAGGGTCATATGCAATGTACACCCAGGGCGACGGACTCTGGATCAAGAATGCCGCCGAGGAAGAACGGATGGTCGAAGCCATGCGCAAATCCGCCGACGTCACGGTGAAGGGCCTCTCGGCCAAGGGCACCGAGACCACCGATACCTTCTCTCTGAAGGGCCTGTCCCAGGCGCTCGACAAACTGGCGCAGGATTGCAAGCGCTAGTCGCGTTTGGGCCCAAAATGACGTTGTTTGCGGGGCGTGGAAGGCTTATCTGATAGCACATCGTAGGGTGGGCGAAGGCGCGTAGCGCCGTGCCCACGATCAGCTTTTTTGGTGGGCACGCTTTTCGCTTTGCCCACCTACTACGGCTCGAAAGCCCGTTTGATGTCCCATGACTGATACCATGACCGCCTCGACCGAGGCCAATTCTGCAGCCGGGCTTCCGCTGGAGAAAGTTCCGCTCGAAACCTACGTGCCGCCGGCAAAGCCGTCGCTGATGGGGTTGTCGCGCGCGGAGATCGCGGATCGGCTGGGCGAGATCGGCGTGGCGCCGTCGCAGCGCAAGATGCGCACGCAGCAGCTTTGGCACTGGATCTATTTCCGCGGCGCCGCGAATTTTGACGAGATGACCAGCATCTCCCGCGACATGCGCACGCAACTGGATCAGCATTTCACCGTCGCGCGCCCCGAAGTGGTCGCCGAGCAGATTTCCAACGACGGCACCCGTAAATGGCTGTTGCGCCTGCCGAGCGGCGACCGGTTCCAGAAAGCGCATGAGGTCGAGTGCGTCTATATCCCCGAGACCGATCGCGGCACGCTCTGCGTCTCCTCGCAGGTCGGCTGCACGCTGAATTGCTCATTCTGCCATACCGGCACCCAGCGGCTGGTGCGCAATCTCACCGCGGGCGAGATTGTCGGCCAGGTCATGGTCGCGCGCGATCGCCTCAACGACTGGGCCGATCGCGAGACGCCGACCGGCAGCCGCCTCGTCACCAACATCGTAATGATGGGAATGGGCGAGCCGCTCTACAATTTCGACGCTGTCCGTGACGCGCTTCTGATCGTCGCCGACAATGAAGGCATCGGCATCTCGCGCCGCCGCATCACGCTATCGACGTCGGGCGTGGTGCCGAACATCATCCGCACCGGCGAAGAGATCGGCGTGATGCTCGCGATCTCGCTGCATGCGGTGCGCGACGAATTGCGCAACGAGCTGGTGCCGCTCAACCGCAAATATCCGATTGCCGAATTGCTGCAGGCGTGCCGCGATTTTCCCGGCTCCTCCAATGCGCGGCGCATCACCTTTGAATATGTGATGCTGAAAGGCGTCAACGATTCGCTCGATGACGCAAAGCTCCTCGTGAAACTGCTCAAGGGCATTCCAGCAAAAATCAACCTGATCCCGTTCAATCCGTGGCCGGGCACGCGTTATGAGTGCTCGGACTGGGACCAGATCGAAAAATTCTCCGAATATATTTTCAACGCCGGCTACTCTTCGCCGGTACGCACCCCGCGCGGCCGCGACATCCTCGCCGCCTGCGGCCAGTTGAAATCGGAGACCGAAAAGCTGTCCGCGCGCGAGCGCCAGGCGCTGCGCGCCATGGCGATGACGGATTGATGATGCTGCTTGTCATCGTTCAAGTCGTCATTGCGAGGAGCGCAGCGACGAAGCAATCCAGAGTTCTGCCCATGGCTTCTGGATTGCTTCGCGGAGCCTGTCATCGGGCGGCGCTTTGCGCCGACGCGTTGGCTCGCAATGACGATAGTTCTGGTTGGCTGGCATGGCGCTGATCGGCCGCCTCTTCGTGATCTTATTCGCCTTCCTCGCCGCGTGCCTGGTGGCGGGGATGATCGTGGTGGGCGCGGTGCTGTATCCCGAATTCAGCGATCTCGCGAGCGGTCCGATCGATCAGAGCGCGCTCAACGTCGTACTTGGTTTCGGCTTTATCTTCATCTCCGGCTTTGCGCTGCTGCCGGCGCTGATCGTGGTGCTGATCACGGAGGCGTTCTTTGTCCGGAGCGTGCTGGCTTATGCGGTCGGTGGCGCGCTCGTGGGAGCAGCCTGCTATCTCGGGCTGATCCCGTTCGACCCCGACACGCTGCATTTCGAAGGCATCGTCCGCCGCCATCTCGAAATCATGACCGGCGCCGGCATCGTCGGAGGCCTCGTCTACTGGATGATCGCGGGCCGCACCGCCGGCGCCTGGCGCGAACCGCCGCGTCCCCTACGGCCGGCTCCGCCGCTGCCGTCGCACTCCCGGCCGCCGCCATGAGCCTTTTCATGCCCATTCGCCTCGGCTAAACCGCGCGCCATGAAACGGACCGGACTCTTCATCGCGCTGGGGTTGGCGCTCGTGATCGGATTGCTGTTCGGGATTTTTCCCGAGCTCGATCTGAAACTCGCGGCGCTGTTCTACGACGCGGTAGCAAAATCGTTTCCGCTGAAGCTCAACGCGCTTGCCGCGTTCGCGCGGGATGCCGCGATGTGGGTTGCCTGGGGCATTGCGCTGCCAACGATCGCGGCGATTACAGTAAAGCTGGTACGGCCGGATCGGCCGATGCTGATTTCGGGACGCGCGGCGATCTTCCTTTTGGTGACACTCATCCTCTCGGCGGGCGTCCTCACCAATCTCACCTTCAAGAGCTACTGGGGACGTCCGCGCCCCGTAGTCGTCATCCAGTTCAACGGCGATCAGGAATTCGTGCCGTGGTGGGACCCGCGCGGCACCTGCGGACGCAATTGCTCGTTCTTCTCCGGCGAGGGCGCGACCGCGTTCTGGACCTACGCGCCCGCGGCGCTGGCGCCCCCGCAATGGCGGCCGCTGGCCTATGCTGCGGCGACCCTGTTCGGCGTCACCACGAGCGTGCTGCGGATGGCGTTTGGCGGGCATTTCTTCACCGACGTCGCGGCCGCCGGCCTGGTAACCTTTCTCGTGATCTGGCTGGCCTATGCGCTGATCTACCGCTGGCCGTCGACGCGGCTGACCGATGCTCAGATCGATGCTGCGCTGGCGCGGTTGGCCTGGCCCGGCTACCGCCTCGCGCAGCGCTGGCGCGGGCGCGAAATAGACCCGCGTCGTCGGGTGTGAGCGGCTTCATCACGCCCGCCGCCATTAAACGCGTGCCCATCCGCGCGAAATTTGATAATTCGCGCACTCAAGCCGCGAACGGCATTAGCAATTTCGACCGATTGGAAGCTCTATGACTACGATCTTGAAAAGCCTGCCCAAAGGAGAAAAGGTCGGCATCGCTTTCTCAGGCGGTCTCGACACCAGCGCGGCGCTCCTGTGGATGAAGAAAAAGGGCGCCCGCGTCTTTGCCTACACCGCGAACCTCGGCCAACCTGACGAGGCCGACTACAACGAGATTCCGCGCAAGGCCCTGGACTTCGGCTCCGAAAATGCCCGACTCGTGGATTGCCGCACGCAACTGGTCCACGAAGGTATTGCCGCCATCCAATCCGGTGCCTTCCACATCTCTACCGGCGGCATCACGTACTTCAACACCACGCCCCTCGGTCGCGCCGTGACCGGCACGATGCTGGTCGCGGCAATGAAGGAGGATGGCGTCAACGTCTGGGGTGACGGTTCCACCTACAAAGGCAACGATATCGAGCGGTTCTATCGCTATGGCCTGCTGACCAATCCAAGCCTTAGGATCTACAAGCCCTGGCTCGACCAGCAGTTCATCGACGAGTTAGGCGGCCGCGCGGAAATGTCGGCGTTCCTGACCGCCAATGGATTCGACTACAAGATGACGGCCGAAAAGGCTTATTCGACCGACAGCAATATCCTCGGTGCAACCCACGAGGCCAAGGATCTTGAGCGCCTCGACACTGGCATCAAGATCGTCAACCCCATCATGGGCGTGCCGTTTTGGCGCGACGACTGCGTCGTCAAGGCCGAAAAGGTCGCCGTACGTTTTATGGAGGGCCACCCCGTCGCGCTGAACGGCCGGACATTCGCGGACCCCGTCGCGCTGTTCCTCGAGGCCAACGCCATCGGCGGTCGACACGGCCTTGGCATGAGCGACCAGATCGAGAACCGGATCATCGAGGCAAAGAGCCGCGGCATTTACGAAGCTCCCGGGATGGCGCTGCTGCACATCGCCTACGAACGCCTGATCACCGGCATCCACAACGAAGACACCATCGAGCAATACCGGATCGGCGGCCTGCGCCTTGGCCGATTGCTCTACCAAGGGCGGTGGTTCGATTCTCAGGCCCTCATGCTGCGCGAAACCGCCCAGCGCTGGGTGGCTCGCGCAGTCACTGGTGAAGTGACGCTCGAACTGCGCCGTGGCAACGACTACTCGATCTTGAGCACCGAGAGCCCCAACCTGACGTATCAGCCGGAGCGGCTGAGCATGGAGAAGGTTGACGATGCGGCGTTCACGCCGGCGGACCGTATCGGCCAGCTCACAATGCGCAACCTCGACATCGCCGATACCCGCGCCAAGCTGAATCTCTACACAGGAACAGGCTTGCTTTCGGGCAGGGAAGGCTCCGACATCTTCAGGC
Organism: Bradyrhizobium sp.; assembly: GCA_045811565.1. Lineage (GTDB taxonomy): Bacteria > Pseudomonadota > Alphaproteobacteria > Rhizobiales > Xanthobacteraceae > Bradyrhizobium. Next base: position 10,613 of record JBJMTR010000391.1, on the reverse strand, counting down.
TCGACAGTGACAAGAGCTGAACCGCGCGGGCGTAGCAACTGTCATTGCGAGCGAAGCGCAGCAATCCATTTCTCCACTTGTTGATTGCTTCGTCGCTATCTCGCTCCTCGCAATGATGGACAATGACGAATAACAAATGGCCGGGATCGCTCCCGGCCATTTTCATTTTTCGCTCGCGTCACCGCGGCGGGGCGGTGCCGGGCGGGGGTGGCGGCAGCGAGGCCGTGCCACCGTTGAGCAGGGGGGTAATGCGTCGGATGGTGACGCGCCGGTTGATGCGGCTCGGCCCATCGGTCTGCTCTTTCAGGTACTGCTCGCCATAACCCTGCGAGGTCAGGTTTTCCGCAGGCACCGCGAACTGCTGCGTCAGCAAGGTGGCGGCGGATTCTGCCCGGCGGTCCGACAGCGACAGATTGTCGACGTCGTTGCCGACCGCGTCGGTGTGGCCCTCGATCAGGAACACCTCGCGCGGATTGCGCTGGATCGCCCGGTTGAGCCCATCCGCGATCACCTGCAGCTTCGCCGTCTGATCGGGCGGAATTTCCCACGATCCGGTTTCGAAGTTGATGGTGTTGACGTCGATGCTCGGCATCAGCTGGCGCACATTCGGGCTGTAGCGGATTTCATCGAGCGAATAGCGCCGATCGATCCGGTCCACAGGCGGAGCCACCATGGTGTCGTAGATCACTTCCGGCGGCGCCTCTTCGGCGTCGACGATGTAGCGGTCATAGGGAATGCGGACCACCGGCGGCGGCAGGTCGACGTAGAAGCCGCCGACCGCGCGGGGATCGCGATAGCTGTTGTCGATGATGATGACCTCGCGGCCGCGATCGTCGCGCCGGATGCGGCGCAGCAGCTGGCCGTCGCGGCCGATCACGGTGATGACCTGCGAGCCATCGGGCCTAACCACCACGGTGCGGGTTTCTCCGCCGATGGTCTGGGTCTGGATGTCACGTGCGCCGTAACGGAAGCGGTCGACCTCACTGTGACGGACGTAAGACTGCCCGCTCGGATCGCGAATGATGATGCGACCCGGCTCGGTGATGACCGTGCGGCCGCCTTCCTGGATTTCGCGGCGTTCGGCGCGGAATTCGTCGAGACGGCGCGGCCCCGGGGCTGCAGCACCGGGCGCGATCGGCGTCAACGCGGCCGGAGCCGGCGGCGGCGCGGCCGGCAGCGGTGCCGTCACCGTGGGCGCAGTACGGAACGCAGGCGCAACCGTCGGCGGCGCATTTTGCGCACGATTGGGCGGCGGCGCGGCGTTCGGCGCGCCGGGGACGGCGCTAGGCGCAGCCGCGCCTGGGCTCGGCGGTGATGCGCCGGGAGCTCCGGGGCGCGCCTGCGGCGAAGTGGGGGCCGTTGGAGTGCCGGCTCCAGGCGTAGGCGTCGGTGATGCTCCTCCCGCGGCGGGAGGTGTTGGTGTCGCCCCGGCCGGCGGTGGTGCACCGGGACGCGTCTGCGGTGTCGTCGGCGTCGGGCTGCCGGCCGCTGGCGGTCTTGTCGGAGGCGCGGTTTGACTCTGCGGGGATGGCGTCGGCGTTCCCGGAGGCTGCTTGGCGCCGCTAGGCGGCGCGCCTTTCTGACCCGCACCGGGCGGCGGCGTGGGTGAGGCGGGAGCTGCAGGTGGCGCCGCCGTCGGGGGCGGCGTGCGTCCGGGTGGCGCCGCGGCAGGGGGCGGCGGCGTAGGCGCAGGTGGTGTGGCCGTGGGCGGAGGCGTCGGACGCGCCGGCGGTGCTGCAGCAGGGGGTGGTGGTGGCGTCGGACGCTGAGGTGGAGCCGCAGCCGGGGGAGGCGGCGGTGTCGGCCGTGGCGGTGGTGCCGCAGCCGGGGGCGGCGGCGGTGTCGGACGCGCGGGCGGCGCCGCAGCAGGGGGAGGCGGCGGTGTCGGCCGTGGCGGTGGTGCCGCAGCCGGGGGCGGCGGCGTGGGACGCGGAGGCGGTGCCGCGGCCGGAGGCGGAGGTGCCGGACGTGCCGGCGCGGTGGCCGGGGGTGCGGCGCCCTTCGGAGGCTCGCCTTTTTGCTTTGGTCTTCCGTCGGGGCCGACTTCCTCCCTGGCCTGCGCGACGACGAGCGGCGTGCTTTGCGCGTGCGATGTGGAACATGCGAGCTGCATCACCGTCAGCGCGGTCGTGGCAAGCAGCACGAGACGAAGGTTTATCATGATGGTGGTCCCCGGAAGGTTCTTGGCAGAGGCGGGAGAAAGAAGGGCAGGCGCCGAACGTCTCGGCGGACCGATCAACGGCTAACCGTTGGGCCGCATTGTGGCGGGCCACAAAACGGGAACGCACATTATTTCATCGCTGCAATGGGTTGCATGCACGCTTGTTCATTGCGCGTTCAGATGAAGCCAGCAAATCGCAACCACAATTGTTCCGGTCATGGTTCCCCGACATCAGTCGCGGGACTCGGTGAGGGTGGCCCGTTCGGCCCACGCACCGGAAATTCATCCGGCAACTTGCCGGGCAACTCATCAGGGCGCGGCGGCTCCCCGGGGTCGTGCACCGGGGGCGGCACCTCCGGGCGCGGATTGCCGGGAGGAATTCCGGGCGGTGGTTCGGTCGGAGTGCCCGGCGTTGCCGGTGGAATTTCGGGCGGTTCAGTCGGCATCAGCGACAACGGCGCCGATGCTCCGATGTTCCGCAGCGGCGATAGTGGCACCGCTCACTCCGGCTTGTGGCAGACCGCCTCGATGTTGTGACCGTCGGGATCGAGAACAAAAGCGCCGTAGTAATTCGGGTGGTAGCGCGCGCGGAGCCCCGGCGGACCATTATCGCGTGCGCCCGCCGCGATCGCCGCCTTGTGGAATGCATCAACCGTGGCGCGATCTTTGGCCACGATCGCCACATGCAGCGGCTTCTCCAATCCGCCTTCGCCGCCGATCCAGAAGTCCGGCTTGCCATCTGTGCCGAAACCGGCCGCGGGTTGACGGTCGTTCTGCTCCTGCGTCACTTCCATCACCAGGCTGTAATCGAGGGGCGCCAGCGCTTTCGCATAGAAGGCTTTTGCACGCCGATAGTCGGAAACCGGAAAACCGATGTGATCGATCATCAAACTCTCCTGCAATTCGAGGGTGGCCGTCCGAGATGCATTCAGCCACGCAGCAACAAGGTATTGCTGCGCGTCTTGCCGGTCGCGACGTAACCACGCGCGAGCATGTCCGCAATGCAGTCCTGCAACCACTCGTTTTTGGAGAGATGCTCGATCACCACCGCGTGCGGCCATAGCGATGGCGGCGCCTCGGTGAAGAAGCCGGTGAGAACACGATCCTCAAATCCCTCGACGTCGATCTTGAGCGCATCGACCTGCGCCACGCCGGCCTCTTCGAGGATGCGCTTTAGCCGCAAGGACGGCACTTTGATGGCTTTGCCGGAAACGTCGCCTGATACGATGTGGCTGGCACCGAGATTGTCACCGTCGGTCTCGATCATCAGCTCGCCGTCGGAAGGGCCGGCGGCAGCTGGCACCAGCTTCACCTGTGTGTAGCCTGATGCTGAACGGTTGAATGCCAGCCGCGCGTGGGTGACGGGATGCGGCTCGATCGCGATCACCTTGCCGCCAGGCCCGACGTGATGCGCCAGCGCAAGCGCGTAAGTGCCGACATTGGCACCGACATCGACGAACACGCCGCTCGACGGGGCATGCGCGCGTAGAAAATCGAGTTCTTCAATGTTGTAGTCGGGATTGAACAGCGCGCCGCGCTCGGTGGCGCTGGCCTGATGGTAGAACCGGAACGATGCCCCTTGATACCGCACGTCGAGCGGGCCCGCGCGCAGCAGGTTTACCAGCCGCGATAGCATCGGCCGGAATGCGCCGCGCTTTAGCCGCGAGCGCTGCGCAAGGGTGATGATCGCGGCCTGTGCGGCATTCGGTGCGAACGCGCCGAACGGCGCGGGCGAAGGGTCGTTGTCGGGAGTCAAACGGCTGTCCTCAGTCAAAGCGGCGCATGCATAGCCGACTTTGCGCATGACTCCAACGCCGTCGTCGCTCCTGCTTTTGCGGCGCACGGCGAGTTTCTTATGCTGCCTTCTTCGGCGGCGCCCGGCGAGAACCCAGGAAGCGGCCGAGCAACGGCCGCTTGCCCTTGCGAGGAATCAGGTCGACGTCCCTAACGAGTTTTGCGCCGCCCTTGCGCCGCTCCAGCACGATCTTGCGGCTGTGGAAGGCTTCCAGCTCGGCGCGATGGCCGACGCTGACGATCGTGGCCCTCGGCAATTCGCCGATGACCATCTCCATTATCTTGTCCTGGCTCTTCTCGTCGAGCGCCGAGGTCGCCTCATCCAGCACGACGATGTCGGGGTTGTGCAGTAGCAACCGCGCAAATGCCAGGCGCTGCTTCTCGCCGCCGGATAGCGTCTGGTCCCACGGCACCTCTTCCTCGATCTTCTCCTTCAGATGATCGAGGCCGACTTTATGCAGGGCGTCGCCGATCTCCTCGACCGTCCAATCCGCCGCCGCGCCGGGATAGGCGACTGCGCGGCGCAGCGTGCCTGACGGCACGTAGGGTTTCTGCGGTAGCATGAACAGCCGCCGGTCGGGGTGGAAACTGATGCTTCCGCCGCCCCACGGCCACAGCCCCGCGATCGCGCGCACCAGTGTGCTCTTTCCCGTGCCGGATTCGCCAGCGACCAAGAGCCGCTCACCAGGTTCGATCACGACCTCGGTCTCGCCGACAACAGCGGTGCCGTCGTCGAGCGTTACGGAAAGCTCGTTCAGGCTGAGCATAGCCTCGCCTTCGGTCTCGCCACGCGTGATACGCCCGAAACCGTCGCCGCGTTCGGCGCGCTCCAGCCCGTCAAGGGACATCATCAATGAGGCGATCCGGCGGGCGCAGGCATTCCAGTCGGCCAGTGGAGGATAATGGTCGACCAACCAGCCGAAGGCCGACTGCACAATGGTGAAGGCGGAGGCCGCTTGCATCACCTGTCCGAGCGTCATGCTGCCGTCGAGGAATTTCGGCGCGCATAACAGGATCGGCACCACGGGGGCGATCAGGCTCGAGCCCTGCGAAACCAGCGTGGTGCGCATATGCTGGCCGGCCAGTTGCGCCCAATGCCGCAGCACTTTTGTAAACGTCCTGTTGATGCCCTCGCGCTCTTCCTGTTCGCCGCCGAGTAGCGCGATGCTTTCACCGTTCTCGCGCACCCGGGTCAGTGCGTATCGGTATTCTGCCTCTGCCTGATTCTTATCCTCGGAGATTCGTACGAAGCGGCGCCCGATCGCCGTGATCGAGCCCGAGGCGATGGCGGCGTACAGCACGGCCGTGATCACCAGGAAGCCGGGAATGGTAACGGCCGAGCCCGCGACCGTCACCGTCAACGAGCCGCCAATGGTCCAGAGCACGACGATGAAGGTTGCGGCCGAGAGCAATGCGGAAGTGACGCCCGCAATAAAATCCACCGGCGATTCGGTGGCGACCCGCAAATCCTCGGCGATGCGGTATTCCGGATTCTGGTGATCGCCGCTGACGAGGTTGAGCTGATAATAGCGGCCACTGGTCAACCAGCGCGACGTCACGGAATTGGTCAGCCAGGCGCGCCAGCGGCGCTGGATGCCCATGCGCGCGAACACCTGCGCGACGCCTAGCAGCACGCTGCCGATCGCCAGCGGGAAGAACACCGCGGTGAGATAATACACGGTCGCCGCATCGCGTCTCTCTATGGCGTCGAAGATCGCGCGGTTCCAGACATTGATGCCGTACTGAAAGCCGACATTGAAGACGATCAGGATCAACAGCCCGATCGACATTGACCAAGCCAGCCGGTCTCCGTTGGTGCCCCAATAACCGCGCGCGCTGATCCAAAAGCGCGTCAGCAAATATTCCTTGCGCGCCTGCTCGGCTTCTTCCGGTGACAATTCCGGATCAGGCTCGACGATTTCGGGTGGCGGAGGCTCAACGTGGTCACCGTCTTCGGCGACGACTTCGACGAATTCGGATCTTTCTGCGGAGTCCGACGGCTTCGCAGGAGGGTCGGACTTTGCAGCCGGCTTGGCCATGACAGCATAACACCAAGGGAAATCAAAAGGTTCCGGCGGGTACGACGACGGAACCCTTTGAGACCTTTGTCATTTTCGTGACGGTGTTCAGCGCCAGACCTCAGATATGCAATTGCACATCCGAGCTTCGCGAAGTTTCGTATTACCCGATGATGATCGGACAGAAGCGTCAACTCACCTCACGGCTACGCTTCACGTTGCGCCATCGCCCGAGCTTGTGCAGCACGCGCGAGAGCTGCTCAGCCGAATAGGGCTTTTGCAGAACCTCAAAACCGAAACTGCCCTGCTGGGACAGCACCGGGCTGTAGCCGCTGGTCAGCAGGACCGGCAGATCGAGTCCGCGACGTCGGATCTCCCGCGCAAGCTCGATGCCGCTCATCCCAGGCATCACGACGTCGCTAAACACCGCATCGAAGCGACCGGCATCGCTTGCGAGCTCTTTCAGCGCGTCCGTGGCATTCTCGACCAGCGTGGCGGTATAACCGAGTTCCGCCAGCGCGTCGGCCGCAGATTTTCCGACTTCCGCACTGTCCTCGACCAGAAGTATCGACATGCCGCTTCCATTGACCGGCGGCGCGTCTGCGAGCGCGAGCGGCTGCGAGCGGCCGTCGCCGGCTATGCACGGCAGGTAAAGCGTAAAGGTGCTGCCCTTGCCGACTTCGCTGGCCACGACCACCTCGCCGCCGGATTGTTTTGCGAAGCCGAACACCTGCGACAGACCCAGCCCGGTGCCCTGGCCGACTTCCTTGGTGGTGAAAAACGGCTCGAAAATCCGGCCAAACCGTTCTTGCGGGATTCCGATGCCAGTATCCTCGACCGACACGGCGACATAGCCGTGCGGATTTTGCGGCTGGGTGCCGGGACCAGGCAGTTCCGCCGCCCGGCGTACCGCGATGGTCAGCCGCCCGACGCCATCCATGGCATCGCGCGCGTTGACGGCCATGTTGATGATCGCTGTCTCAAACTGACCGGCATCGGCGTTGATGAAGCAAGGCTCGTCCGGCACTTGGGTGACGATTTCGATTCCCGAGCCGATCAGCGTGCCGATCATCTCGCCGAGCGTCTGCACGCTTTGGCCGACATCGAACAGCTCGGGCTTGAGCGTCTGCCGCCGCGCAAAAGCCAGCAGCTGGCCGGTCAGTTTCGACGCGCGGCTCACCGTGTCGGAAATCGCATCGATATAGCGCAACCGCCGCGGCTCCGGCAGATCTGGCCGCCGCAACAGATCGACGGAGGCGCGGATCACGGTGAGAAGATTGTTGAAGTCATGGGCGACGCCACCGGTGAGCTGTCCGAGCGCCTCCAGCCGCTGTCCGTGCTTCAAGGCTTCCTCGGCCTCGAGACGTCGTGCGGCTTCCTCATGAAGGTGGCGCGTTCGGCGCAGCGCCAGCGCGAGCAGGAAGAACAACAGTGCGGTGGCCGGCAAGCCGAAGATCAGATGCTGGCCCATGGTCGCGATCCAGCGCGCGCGTATCGCCGACGTCTCGAGCCCCGCGCTGATGTAGATCGGATATTCGGCGAGCCGCCGGTAGCCGAGGCGCCGCTCGATACCGTCGGCCGGCGATCTTACGGTGACAAGGCCAGCCTCCGGGTTGGCGGCGATCTTTTGACCCGCCGGCCCGTTGGGATCGAAGCGGAAGTCCCGATCGACGGCGGGAAGGCCGGCCAGCACCGCACCGTCGCTCCGGGCGAGCGCAAAGAAGCTGCCGGGTTCCCGGCCAATCCGGGCGTAGAAACTCTCGAAATACTCCGGCAGCACAGAGGCCTGGATCACGCCGGCAAAGCTGCCGTCCTCGCTCTGCCGTCTCCGGCTGAAGCCGAAGAACGGTGCACCCTGATAGGGCGGGCGCGGTTTCAGCGCCTCCCCGATGTAGGTTCCGATGTCGCGCTCAATATGAACGTTGAAATAATCCCGGTCCGAGAAATCGATGTCGGGCGGCGGCGACACCAGGCTATTGACGAGAGCATGGCCCCTGGCATCGAAAATCCAGGTCGATTTCACCTGCGGCAGCGAAGCGGTGAGCTGTTTCAGCCGGGAATGCAGCATTTGCTCGCGGGATCTGATGCCCTCGTCGGGAATGCCGCGGACGATCTCGTTGATTTCGGACAGGCTGCGGTCGATGGTTTCGAACACTTTCAGCGCATGCTCGTGGGCGACATCGAGTGTGCGCTCGATCTCCCGGTCGGCGGTTTCGTTGATCGAGACCCAGGAAACCGCGGAAGCAAAGACGAACAGTGTCAGCGGGAGGGCCACCGACGTGGCCATCATCCATTGCAGCAGTCTTAGCGAATTGCGTTGTGCTGTCTGCACGGGCCGCTCCGGCTCTGCGCAGACCTTACTTCAAACTTTTGCGGGGAACAAAGCGATAGGAAAAATTGAAACTAACAATTTTGTCGCCCTCGCGAAAGCGCGGGCCGCCCATCAGCACAGGGTTTCGTAGTTGCACAAGCTGGTGTCCCGGCCTGCTCAAGACCGCGCATCCTGCGTTAGGGATCCGGCTTAAGGCCGGCACGACAGCATTGATCAGGGGCCGGCCCCAAAACCTAAATCTGCCGCTCGACCAGCTTCAGCTTGAGTTCGGCGATGGCTTCTGAGGGGTTGAGCCCCTTCGGACAGGCTTTGGCGCAGTTCAGGATGGTGTGGCAACGATAGAGGCGGAACGGGTCTTCGAGATCGTCGAGCCGCTCGCCGGTTGCCTCGTCGCGGCTGTCGTTGACCCAGCGCGTGGCCTGCAACAGTGCCGCCGGTCCGAGGAAGCGCTCGCTGTTCCACCAATAGCTCGGGCACGAGGTGGAGCAGCAGGCGCACAGGATGCACTCGTAGAGGCCGTCGAGCTTTTCGCGGTCTTGGTGGCTCTGCCTCCATTCCTTCTGCGGCGTCGGCGTTGACGTCTTCAGCCACGGCTCGATCGAGGCATATTGAGCATAGAAATTCGTCAGGTCGGGCACGAGGTCCTTGACCACCGGCTGGTGCGGCAGTGGATTGACCTTGACCGCGCCGTCCTTCACGTCGTGCATCGATTTGGTGCAGGCCAGCGTGTTCTGGCCGTCGATGTTCATGGCACACGAGCCGCAGACGCCCTCGCGGCAGGAGCGGCGGAAAGTCAGCGTCGGATCGATGTGGTTCTTGATCCAGATCAGGCCGTCAAGCACCATCGGACCGCAATCATTGGTGTCGACATAATAGGTGTCGACACTCGGATTCTTGCCGTCGTCCGGATTCCAGCGATACACCTTGAACTCGCGCGTGTCAGTCGCGCCTGAAGGCTTCGGCCAGCTCTTGCCGCCGGAGATCCTTGAATTTATCGGAAGCGCGAATTCAGCCATCTGTCTTGCCCTTGCGGTTCTCCCGTCATTGCCGGGCTTGACCCGGCAATCCATCGGCTTTTTGCGATGGATTCACGGGTCAAGCCCGCGCATGACAAGCTCACTCAATACACCCGCGCCTTTGGCGGGATGTACTGCACGTCGTTCGTCATCGTGTAATCGTGTACCGGGCGATAATCGATCGCGGTGTTGCCGCGCTCGTCGATCCAGGCCAGCGTGTGCTTCATCCAGTTCTTGTCGTCGCGCTCGGCGAAATCCTCTCGTGCATGGGCGCCGCGGCTCTCGGTGCGGTTCGCGGCCGAGTCCATGGTCACTACCGCCTGCACGATCAGATTGTCGAATTCGAGCGTCTCGACCAGGTCGGAGTTCCAGACCAGCGAACGGTCGGCCACCGAAACGTCGCCAATGCCGCCATACACCTTGTGAATCAGGTTCTGGCCTTCGTGCAGCAATTCGCCGGTGCGGAACACCGCACAATTGTTCTGCATCACATGCTGCATGCTGTCGCGCAGTTTTGCGGTCGGCGTGCCGCCGGCGGCGTGGCGAAAATGGTCGAGTCGGCCTAGCGCCATGTCGGCGGAGTCTCGCGGCAATTCCGGCTGCTTACCGTTCGAGGTCAGCCTTTCGGCGCAACGCAGCGCCGCGGCGCGGCCGAATACCACGAGGTCGATCAGCGAATTGGAGCCGAGCCGGTTGGCGCCGTGCACGGAGACGCAGGCGGCTTCGCCGATCGCCATCAGGCCCGGGACCACGGAATTCTCGTCGCCGTTCTTCTTGGTCAGCACTTCGGCATGATAGTTGGTAGCGATGCCACCCATATTATAATGCACCGTCGGCAGGATCGGGATCGGTTCGCGGGTGACATCGACGTTGGCGAAAATCTTTGCCGATTCCGAAATACCCGGCAGCCGTTCCTGCAGCACCTTGGGATCGAGATGATCGAGATGCAGGTAGATGTGGTCCTTCTTCTTGCCGACGCCGCGGCCCTCGCGGATTTCGATCGTCATCGCGCGCGAGACCACGTCGCGCGACGCCAGATCCTTCGCCGACGGCGCGTAGCGCTCCATGAAACGCTCGCCCTCGGAATTGACGAGATAGCCGCCTTCGCCGCGGGCACCTTCGGTGACGAGGCAGCCCGAACCGTAAATGCCGGTCGGATGGAACTGGACGAACTCCATGTCCTGTAGCGGCAGGCCGGCGCGCAATACCATGCCGCCGCCATCGCCGGTGCAGGTGTGCGCCGAGGTGCAGGAGGCATAGGCGCGGCCGTAACCGCCGGTCGCCAGGATCGT
>JBJMTR010000390.1:0-4420 GCA_045811565.1 Bradyrhizobium sp. | reverse complement strand
GCCCTCGCCGTCGGTACTCTCCCACCAATGCTTCGGCAACACCGTGAGTTGGCCAACGATCTGCGGGAGTTCGCGATTGCCTGGCGCATCGAAGCTGAACTTTATGTCGCGATCGCCAACTTTTTCAGCCTTCACCACATGGCGGTAGTAGGCGGCGTACTGCGGATGATACTGCTTGAATGCGTCGAGTGAGAAAATCACGTCCTCGGGCGTTACCGGCTTGCCGTCATGCCATTTCGCTTCTGCCCGGAGACGATAGGTGACGGATGAAAAATCCGCCGGATGACTGACAGCCTCGGCCAGTTCGCCGTACTCGGTTGAAACCTCGTCCAGCGATTGCGTCATCAGAGATTCGTAGATGAGCCCGACGCCAACGGCGAGGGAGCCTTTGACGCCGGCGACCACGAGATTGAAATTATCAAAGGTGCCGATCTGGATCTGACGTACGACGCCGCCCTTCGGCGCCTCCGGGTTCACATAGTCAAAGCGCGTGAAAGCGGCGGGATATTTGACGTCACCGAACAACGAGAGTGCATGCCGCCACTGCAATTCGCCTGTTGCAGATTCGGCGCCGGCGGCCTTGGTCGCGGGAGCGCCTGCTGCGAGACCGAGGGCCGGGGCCATTGCGGTTGCGGCACCGCCCTGGAGAAGGTGTCGTCGGGTAATTGCCAAATGCAGAATTCCTGTTGCTGACGCGAGTAAGCTGCTTCCGAACTCCGTGATCCGCCTGCGGCCCCACCTCCACGAATTTCGCAAACAACCGCGCTGGAGCTAGTGAGGACCCAATATAAGGCAAGGGTTCGACAAATTACGTTGCTTTTTCCTCATGATAACAGCTCAGGAACCAGGCCGCTGCGGCGAAACGTCCCGATAAGAGGCACGCCATGATCAATGGAAACGGCCAGGCAAATGCCTGGCCGTTCGCAGTTAACTCCATGCAAGGCGGACGAAAACGTTATTTCGCCGCCGTCGGCAACGGAACCGGCTGGTCCGCCAGCGTGTGCAGATAGGCGATCACGTCGGCGCGTTCGCCATCCTTCGGGATGCCGGCGAAGCCCATCGCGGTACCGGGGATAAAGGCCTTGGGATTAGCGAGGAACTTGTTTAGGTCCTCATCCGTCCAGGTACCCCCTTTGGCTTTCATCGCCGCCGAGAAATTAAAGCCCCCGCGCCCCTCGCCTTTATGGTCGCCAACGACGCCCCAGAGATTCGGACCGACGCGGTTGGGACCACCCTTTTCGAAGGTGTGGCAGGCGCCGCACTTCTTGGCAGCGGCAGCGCCCTTTTCGACGGAGGCGGTCTGCAGCAATTTCTCGATTGGCTCGGACGGCGCCGCGGCTTCCTTGGCCCCACCCTCGTGCGCCTCTTCCTTTACGGCAATCTCAAAACCCGGCTTTTCCGGAATCGCGGGCGCGAAAATCGCTCCCGCGGCGAAACTCGTCACCAGGAGAAGAATGCAGGTGCCGAGGACCGCACCGAGAATTTTATTGAGTTCGAAGGAGTCCATTTTGGACAGGCTCCAGGCCGGAAGGTCGACTTTAGGCCGGCAAAACGGCCGCGGATGAGCGTCAGGAATCAGCCTTTTGCGCTGCACCCCGAGCAGCGTTGAGATATCGGTTTGCCCGCGCTCTGGCAACCCGTATAAACGCGCCGACTTTCGCCCAATCCCCACTCTTTCCCGGCCTCCGGCCGGGGCCAAATCGATGACCCAAACCCGCACTTTAGTGCTGATCCCCGCCCGCATGGCGGCCACCCGCCTGCCCGGCAAGCCGCTGCTCGATATCGCAGGCCAGCCGATGATCGTCCACGTGCTGCGCCGGGCTGAAGCCGCGCAAATCGGCCGCGTCGCGGTCGCCACCGACACGCCGGAGATCGCCACCGCAGTGCGATCCCACGGCGGCGAAGCTGTCATGACCCGGCCCGAGCACCCCTCCGGGTCGGACCGGATTTACGAGGCGCTGAAAACCCTCGACCCCGAGGGCAAGACCGAGATCGTGGTCAATCTGCAGGGCGATTTTCCGACCATTTCGCCAGACAATATCCGCGCCGTGCTGCCGCCGCTTACCGATCCCGCGGTTGATATCGCGACGCTGGCAGCGGAAATCCACACCGAGGAAGAGAGCAGCAATCCGAACGTGGTGAAGGCGGTCGGCTCGCCGATCGGGGATCGGCGGTTGCGCGCGCTCTATTTCACCCGCGCCACCGCGCCTTACGGCGACGGGCCGCGCTACCATCACATCGGGCTTTATGCCTACCGCCGCGCGGCGCTGGAGCGTTTCGTGCGGCTGTCGCCCTCTCCACTGGAGCGGCAGGAAAAACTCGAGCAGCTGCGGGCGCTCGAGGCCGGCATGCGGATCGACGTCAGCATCGTCGACGTGGTACCGCGCGGCGTCGACACGCCGGCCGATCTCGAAACCGCCCGGCAGCTGCTGAAGCCTCGGTCCTGACTGGATCAAAACCGAGGCTTCATCTTCTTGTTTTGACGCGTTTTCTTCACGCGAACCGGTACCCACTTCGCTTGAAAACGCTCTACCAAAAACCTAATCGGCTGATACAAGGCGCCATGACCAAAAAGCTGAAAATCGCGTTCCAGGGCGAACCTGGGGCGAACTCCCACATCGCCATCCTCGAGGCCTACCCCGACGCCGAGCCGCTGCCCTGCGCGACCTTCGAGGACGCGCTCGCCGCGATCTCCTCGGGCGAGGCGGATCTCGGCATGATCCCGATCGAGAACTCGGTCGCCGGCCGCGTCGCGGATATCCATCATTTATTGCCCGCTTCCGGCCTGTTCATCGTCGGCGAATGGTTTTTGCCGATCCGCCATCAATTGATGGCACCGCGTGGGGCAAAACTCGCCGACATCAAGACGGTGGAGAGCCATGTCCACGCGCTCGGCCAATGCCGCCGCATCATCCGCAAGCTCGGCGTCAAGCCGATCGTCGCGGCCGATACCGCCGGCAGCGCCCGCGATATCTCCCAGCGCGGCGACAAGAGCATTGCCGCCATCGCATCGAGACTGGCGGCGGAAATCTACGGCCTGGATATCCTGGCCGAGGATGTCGAGGACGAGACCCACAACACCACGCGCTTCGTGGTGCTGGCGCGCGAGGAGAACTGGGCCATCCAGGGCTCGGGCCCACTGGTCACCACTTTTGTTTTCCGGGTACGCAACCTGCCGGCCGCGCTCTACAAGGCGCTCGGCGGCTTCGCCACCAACGGCGTCAACATGACCAAGCTCGAAAGCTACATGGTCGACGGCAATTTCTTCGCCACCCAATTCTACGCCGACGTCGATGGCCACCCCAATGACCGCGGCCTCGCCTTTGCGCTGGAGGAACTAAAATTCTTCTCCCGCGAATTCCGCATCGTCGGCGTCTATCCCGGCCATCCGTTCCGCGCGACCTTCAGCGAAAAGCAGGAGTGAAGCGTCGCGCACTCTCTCCACAAACGTCGTCGCGGCCTTGAGCCGGGACGACGAGAGTTACGCCGCCGCCTTCTTCGCCAACCCAAACACGTCGGCCAGCAGGCCGTACGACTTCTTGCGCGCATCGTGGTCGTAGACCGCGGTGATGATCATCAGTTCGTCCGGCTCGCTCGCCGTGATCATCGGCTCCAGTTTTGCCATGACCGTGGCCGGGCTGCCCACGAACAGGCGGGAGCGGTTGCGCGCGATCGAGGCGTGTTCGGCATCTGTGTAGGGATAGGCCAGCGCCTCCTCGATGCTTGGCAGTGGCAGAAATTGGCCGCGGTCGCGGCGCAGGCGGTTGAGATCCATCGACGATGCGAGCTTTTCGGCCTCCGCATCGGTTTCAGCCGCGACGGCCGCCACTGCGAAAATACCGTGCGGTGTGGTGCGCCACCCGGAGGGCTTGAAATGTGCACGGTAGTTGGTCATTGCCTCGACCGCGTCATAGGACGCAAAATGATGCGCGAACGCAAAGCCCATGCCGACCTGGGCGGCCAGTTCCGAGCTGTAATCGGAGGAGCCGAGCAGCCAGATCGGCGGCAGCGGTGAATCGTCGGGCATCGCCACCACTTGGTTGTAGGGATGGCCGGGCGGGAAATCGCGGGTCTCCCACAAGGTCAATTCATGCAGCCGTTCAAGGAAATCATCACCCTCGCGACGATCGAGCCGGCTGCGCAGCGCGTACGCGGTCGCGCCATCGGTGCCGGGCGCGCGGCCGAGGCCGAGATCGATGCGGCCGGGGAACAGCGCTTCCAGCATCTTGAAGCGCTCGGCGACGACCAGCGGCGCGTGGTTGGGCAGCATCACGCCGCCCGAGCCGACGCGGATGTTGTTTGTCACCGCGGCGATCTGCCCGATCATCAGATCGGGCGCCGGGCTCGCGACTGACGCAAGGTTGTGATGCTCGGCGAGCCAGTACCTGACATAGCCGAGCCCATCGACATGGCGCGCCAG
>JBJMTR010000389.1:0-6680 GCA_045811565.1 Bradyrhizobium sp. | reverse complement strand
GCGCGCCAGGATTTCCTGCTCGGCTTTCTTGCCGCGCTCGGCGAGCGTGGCGTCGAGCTCGAACATGCGATCGAAATGGTCCTCGATCACGCCCTTGTTGCGGCCCGTGACAAAGACGAAATGCTCGATGCCGGCCTCCTGGGCCTCGTCGACCACATACTGGATCAGCGGCTTGTCGACGATGGTCAGCATTTCCTTTGGCATTGCCTTGGTAGCGGGCAGGACACGGGTGCCGAGACCGGCGACTGGAAAAACGGCTTTACGGATTTTCATGGGATGTCGGAGGCCTTGCGCGAGAATGGGACGTGCTTTGATGGCACGTTGCTGGGCACTTTGCAGCCGGGAACAAAGGCGGATGTGTGATGTCCTGTTTTTGCTCGCTCTGGCGCGCAAGGGGGCAGAACAAAATCTCGCCTTTGTTAAGCTATTGGAAACCGCGACGAGGCCTTCTGAAACGCAACGTTTTGGGGTGGGGTCGACGAGCCATGCGATGGACGGGAACAGCGATGACCAACCGAACCGGCGCGATCATCGTCGCGGCTGCGCTCCTGGTGTCCGGCCCGGCCATGTTCGCCAGCCAGGCTTTGGCGCAGTCCTCGGCACAGTCCTCGGGCAATGGGCTTTCAAACCTGTTCGGCAACCTCTTCTCGGGACAGAAATCCGCCACGTCGCAGCAAGCGCCGGCAACTCCGGGGCCTGACGGCACGCCACCGCCCTGGAGCGGCGAGGATGGCGCCTCCGGCCACCCAATGATGACCGCGAGCGCGATCCGCCAGGCGGCGGCGAATTTTGGCAATTGCGTCGCCTCGATGTGGCCCGATGCCGCCCGCCGTAACATCACCCGGGACAATTTCGAGCGGTTCACCGCAGATCTCGAGCCCGATCTGCGCATCATGGATCTGATGGATTCGCAGCCAGAATTCACCAAGGCGATCTGGGACTATCTCGACATCCTCGTGAACGATAGCAGGCTCGCCAAGGGCCGCGAGATTCTCGCCAGATACAAGCCGCAATTCGACGCGGTCGAAAAGACCTATGGCATCGACCGCCATGCAATCGCGGCGATCTGGGGCATCGAATCGAATTATTCGACGCAGATGGGCGATCGCAGCGTGCTGAACTCAACCGCGACGCTGGCCTGCATCGGCCGCCGCCAGGCGTATTTCAAGGACGAGTTCCTCTCGGCGCTGGAAATCCTCAACCGCGGTGATTTGCGGCCTGAGCAGTTGCGCGGCTCCTGGGCCGGCGCGTTCGGCCCGACCCAGTTCATGCCGACTGCGTTCAAGCGCTACGCCATCGATGGCGACGGCGACGGCCGCCGCGACGTTGTTGATAATCCGGCCGACCTGATCGCCTCGACCGCCAACAACCTCAAGAAGGATGGCTGGCAAACCGGGCAGAGCTGGGGCTACGAGGTCGTGGTCCCGCAAAACTTCAACTACATGCTGGCGGACCGTGCCAAGGCGATGACGATCTCGCAATGGGAGCATCTCGGCCTCAAGCGCGCCGACGGCAAGCCATTCGCCAGTCCCACGGAGAAGGCCTATCTGCTGGCGCCGGCCGGTGCTGAGGGGCCGGGCTTCCTGATGCTGCAGAATTTCCGCGTCATCATGAAATACAACCCGGCGGAGGCCTATGCGCTGGCGATCGGCCATTTCGCCGACCGCCTGCGCGGCGACCCACCCTTCGTGCAGCCCTGGCCTCGGCAGGAACGGGTGCTGTCGCGGGCCGAACGGCTGGAACTGCAGCAGTTGCTCGCCCAACGCGGTTTTTATCGCGGCACTCCCGACGGGCAGCTTGGCGGGCAGACCCGGGAGGCACTTCGCGGCTTCCAGGCCTCGATCGGGGCTCCCGCGGACGGATTTGCCTCCTCCGACGTGCTGGAGCGGCTGAGGGGCCGTTAAGTCGGCCTTTCTGGCTCCGAAAGTAACCCTGAAACCCACTATTTGGCCGATTGCTTGACGACGGCCGCGACTGCCCGGTTTATGGGCTCGAAATCTGCCCGCTTGCGGCCCGATTGCGCTATTATATCTGACGTCAGACGATCCATCGCGACCGAGCTTGATGCAGCCGAAGCCAAAACCATTTTTGCGCCTGTTCACCGAGACCGGCCCGCTGGTCGCGCTGGCGGTTGCGATCACGCTGTTGGTCGGGATCGCAGGCCCCGCTTCCGCGCAGTTCTTCAATTTTGGCAATTTCGGCAATTTCGGCAATTTCGGTGGTCCGCCGCAGCGGCCGCCGCCGCGCGGCGGTGGCTGGTTCGGCAGCGATTTCTTTGCACCATCCCAGCAGCAGGCGCCGCAACAGCCGCGCCAGGATTTTTCCAGGGCGCCCCCGCCTGCGAAGCGCGACTCCGTGCCGGAGCGCAACGTGTTGGTACTCGGCGATGCCATGGCCGACTGGCTCGCTTATGGTCTGGAAGATGCCTACGCCGAACAGCCCGACATGGGCGTGATCCGCAAGCACAAGACCGTCTCCGGGCTGATCAAGTATCAGCCCAAGGGGGAGCCAGCCGATTGGGCCGCCGCCGCCAAGGGCATTCTGGCTGCCGAGAAGCCGGATGCCATCGTCGTCATGCTCGGTCTCAACGATCGCGTCCCCTTGCGCGAGCCGGCGGCTGACAAATCCGACAAGCCGGCTGACAAGAAGGGCGACAAGAAAGACGCCCGCGCCAAGCCGGACGGCAAGCCTGGAGCCAAGCCGGACGGCGCGGCCGACGCGGCGGCCAAGCACGACGACAAACCCGTCGATGCTGAATTGTCGCCGGACGATACGGCCGATAATGGCGAAACGACGCCGACCATCGCACCGGAAAAGAGTACGCGGTCGCCGAACGGTATTTACGAATTCCGCGAAGAACGCTGGGTCGAGCTCTACAACAAGAAAATCGAGGAGATGATCGGCGTGCTCAAGACCAAGGGCGTGCCGGTAGTGTGGGTCGGCCTGCCCGCGATTCGCGGGCAGAAGGGCACGGCCGACATGCTGTTCCTCGACGCGTTGTATCGCGAAGCCGCCGCCAAGGCCGGCGCCACCTATGTCGATGTCTGGGATGGATTTGTCGACGAAGTCGGCCGCTTCCTGCAGAAGGGCCCGGACTTCGAAGGCCAGATCCGCCAGCTGCGTACCTCTGACGGGGTGTTCTTCACCAAGGCCGGCGCCCGCAAGCTCGCGCATTATGTCGAGCGCGAGGTGACGCGACTATTGGCCGCGCGTTCCGGGCCCGTCGCGCTGCCGACCGAACCGGCGACCCCCGACGCCAATGCAGTGCCCGGGCAACCGGCGCCGCGTCCGCTCGCCGGACCGATCCTGCCGCTGGTGGCGTCGTCCGTCGGTACCGATCAATTGCTTGGTGGATCCGGCTCCCGTCCGGCGGCCGTCGATGCGCTCGCCGCGCGAACGCTGGTGAAAGGCGAGCCACTGGCGCCGCCCGCCGGCCGAGCCGATGATTTTGTCTGGCCGCGCCGGGAAGTCGGCCGCGAACAGGCCAAGGGCGAAACGCCGGTGGCCTCCACGAATCCGGAGGGAACGGCATCGGTCACTGCGCCCGCCCCACCGCCGAAGCCGAAAAAACAGTTACAGCCACAGCAGCCCGCGCAGAGCAGTGCGCCATCCACGCCTTCGCTGCGCGACTTCTTCGGTGGCTTCGGCGCGGCGCCGCGCCCGCCCGCACCGCCGCCGCGCATGCCCGGCCCACCGCGTCCGCCGGGCAATATCGGTCGCTCCGCAGAAGGGCCGCCGGGTAATTTCTTCTCGAGATGGTAGCCGTCATTCCGGGGCGGAGCGTAGCGACGAGCTTTGATGTGCAGTTGCACATCAAAGAATCCATAACCACGAATCGATAGTATGGATTCCGGTCTGCGCCAAAGAGGCGCATCTACGATGCGCGATTGCGCATCGTAGATGACGAGTGGATAGTTCGCGTTAGCGGTAATACTGCCAGCGTGGCGGTGGACGGCGCGGCGGACGCGTCATTAACAGCGCCAGCGCAAAACCGATTCCACCAGCGATCAACAATGCGCCGAGCGGATTGTCCTGCACCGTCTTCGTGATCGCCTGCGAGCCGCCGCGCAGCGTCTCGGCGGGTTTCTCGTAGGTGTCCTTGGCGAGGTTGACGGCGGCATCCGTCGCCTCGCGCGCGGCATCCTTGGCTTGGCCATAGAGGTTTTGCACCGTGCCCGCCGCTTCGCGCGCGCGGCCGGTGGCCTGAGTCGTTGCGTCACCCGTCATGTCGCCGACAGCGCCTTCGACCTTACCCGCGAACTCCTTGGTCGAGCCGGCAATCTGATCCTTATCCATCGCGATCACTCCCTGATTTCTCTTGGCATGTAACCGGCGAGGGTCGCTTGGGTTCCTGGCGCGAAAGGCCTTAAAGAATCAAGCCGCCATCCACTACGATGGTCTGGCCGATCACGTAGGACGACAGGGGCGATGCCAGCGCTGCGCCCGCCATATCGGCGGGCGTGCCCAGCCGCTTCAACGGGATTCGCCCGATCGCACCTTCGAGCCGTTTTGGATTCGACGTCGTCACCTTGGTCATCTTGGTATCGACCAGGCCGGGCGCGATGCCGTTGACGCGGATGCCGTTCTCTGCCCACGCCCGGGCCAGCGTTCGGGTGAGCCCGACGGCGCCGGTCTTCGAGGCGTTGTAGGCGGGATTGCCCATGGTCGAGTGGTAAGCCGCGGTCGAACTGATGATGATCAGCGAACCCTGGCTGGCGCTCAGCATCGGATGGAACCTGGTTGCGCACGCCATCAGACTCATCAGGTTGACCTCAACCACCTTTCGAAAGCCATCCATTTCGAATTCGCCGCGCCGGTAGATCACCGCGCCCTGTGCCAGCACCAGCACGTCGAGCCTATCGAAGGAGGTCCGAAAATTCTCGATCGCCTGCGCGTTGCTGACGTCGAGCTGCGAATAATCCAGTCCTTCGAGATGCGATCCTTCGGTCGGCTCGTAATCGCTGGCCTTAGCTCGCGTGCCGCAGACATGCACGCCCGCACCCTTGGCGCGGAAGGCCTGTGCGATCCCGTTGCCGATGCCGCTGGAGCCGCCGACCACCAGCACCTGCTTGCCGGCAAAATCCAGTTCGTTCATCGCACGATCCTTTTTTTGGATGGTTTGACCTGTCTGCGGATCGGTGCCAGCTTTGTCAATCCTGCAACGCAACGCATGATTTTTTGCGAGTCATTCCATGTCCGATTTCAAACGGCTCAGCCGCTCGGTCAATGGCCTGACCGTTCTGGTCACCGGCGCCGCCAGCGGCATGGGCCGCGCCACCGCGCTTGTGTTCGCCGCCGAAGGCGCAAACGTCGCGGTAACCGATATTAGCGCCGAGGGCACGGGGGCCGTTGCCAATGAGATCGCCGCCAACGGCGGAACCGCCAAGGCCTGGACACTCGACGTCGCCAATCGCGAAGAGATCACCACCGTCATCAACGATATCGCCGCGCATTTCGGTGGGCTCGATATCATCGTCAACAATGCCGGCATTTCGGTGCGTGTCGCGATCGACGATGACGGATACGAGGAGGCCTGGGCGAAAGGCCTGGCGGTAATGCTCACCGCCCATCCGCGCATCATCCGCGCCGCACTGCCGCATTTGCGCAAATCAAAATCGCCGCGGATCGTCAATATCGCCTCGACCGAAGCGCTCGGCGCCACCGCGTCGCACAGTCCCTATTCCGCGGCGAAAGCAGGGGTCGCTGGCCTGACGCGTTCGCTCGCCGTGGAACTCGGCCGCGAGGGCATCACCGTCAACTGCATCTGCCCCGGCCCGATCACGACGGCAATAACCGCAGGAATCCCGGATGAGCACAAGGTGATCTATGCCAAACGCCGCACCGCGCTCGGCCGCTATGGCGACCCCGAAGAAGTGGCGCACATGACCTTGAGCCTCTGCCTGCCCGCGGCATCGTTTCTGACCGGCGCCGTCATTCCGGTGGACGGTGGCCTGATGGCACGGAATGCCTGATCCGCTCGCCCGCACCGAGCGTTGACATGGAGACGTCACGGGGTAGCTTTTGCGGCAACGAAGCGGAATAAACCGCACCACCGCTTAGGGAGAAACGCCATGGCCGTCCTGATCCGGCAGCTTCATCCGCATTTTGTCGGGGAAGTTTCGGGTGTCGATCTGCGCAGGCCGCTGAGCAAGCAAGAGGCGATCGACATCGAGGCCGGCATGGACAAATATGCCGTGCTGATTTTCCACGGCCAGGACATATCAGACGAACAGCAATTGGCGTTTGCGCTGAATTTCGGCGAGCGCGAGCAGTCGCGCGGCGGCACCGTGACAAAGAAAGAAGATTACCGCCTGTCGTCCGGGCTGAACGACGTTTCCAACCTCGGCAAGGACGGCAAGCCGCTGCCCAAGGATCACCGCACCCATCTGTTCAACCTCGGCAATTGCCTGTGGCATTCCGACAGCTCGTTCCGTCCCATTCCCGCAAAGTTTTCGCTCTTATCGGCGCGGGTGGTGAACCCGAAGGGCGGCAACACCGAATTCGCCGACATGCGTGCAGCCTATGATGCACTCGACGACGAGACCAAGGCCGAGATCGAAGACAAGATCTGCGAGCATTCGCTGATGTATTCGCGCGGCTCGCTCGGCTTTGTCGATTACACCGAGGAAGAAAAAGAGCTGTTCAAGCCGGTGCGGCAGCGCCTGGTGCGCACGCATCCG
>JBJMTR010000388.1:0-7170 GCA_045811565.1 Bradyrhizobium sp. | reverse complement strand
TCGCGAGCCCAATCCAGGTGACGAAGAAGACCGCGGCCATCGTGATGATCTGCGCGATCAGCCACCGCTCTAACGTGTCCCCGATGCGGTCGACGATGATGGTGGCGCGCGCACGGTGCTTTGCCGGCATGATGAACAGCAGCCCGGTTCGGTAGACGCTCGGCTGGGCGGCGAAGGCGAGCCCAAGAAACAGCACGATAAAAAAGTTGCCGACCACGCTGACGGTGCCGAGCAGGAGCTTGAAAGTCTGGCTCACGATCGCCCCGCCGCTCGAGGCCAGCGCGCCGGCGCCGGGAAGGTTATGTGTTGCGGCTGCACCGGGGGTCGTCGGCGTCGAGGAATCCGACGGCTGTGCGGCCTGATTGCCGAAATCGAGATAGCTGGCATCGATGCCGTTCCTCTCGAGGAAGGCTTTGACGTTCACCAATTGCGATTTGATGGTGTTGCTCAAGACCGCTGCCTGTTCCGCGATGGTCGCGCCGCCGAGGAAAACGATTCCCGAAAGCAGCGCCGCCAGTGCGAGGCAGACGATGGTCAGGCGCAACGCGTGCGGCCACTTGATGAGGCGGCCGAGCAGGGTCGTCATGGCGTTGAGTGCGACCGCGAGCAGCATGCCGGCGAAGATCACAAACAGCGTCGCCGCGAAATGCCAGGCGAGCGCAAGCAGCGCCGCGAACAGCACGATGCCGATGCCGCCGACGGTTATCGACCATGCAAGGTCGTTGCGGGCCTGAAGCCGATCGTCAGCGGGAGCTGTCACGTTGATTCCTTCGCCTGCTGGTTCTCAACCACTCTGTCGCGAAAACGCAGCCGGGATCAAGCGGCGGGAGGCGGGCCAGTTTGACGCTGGCGCATTCCCTGTGCCAAGCGGTGCAGGGGCGGAATTGCCGACACGGCGAGGGGCAGATGAATTTCAAGTGGTTCGGGCCGCTGGCGCTGTTGGCGGCGCTCGTCATCGGGGATCAGATCAGGATCAACCGTCCCGGTCACAAATATCGGCTGGCGATCGAGGTCGAAACACCGGAAGGAATCAAATCGGGCTCGGGCGTGATGGCGGTTCATCCTGACCGCAGCTACAGCCGCGGCGGCCATACCCGCACCGCCGGCGATGCCGTCTTCGTCGATCTCGGCGGCGGCAAGAATCTCGTCGCGCTGCTGGCCCATCTCGACAAATCCGTCGATCTCGATGGCATGAACTATGTGGCGCTGCGTGCCTATACAGCGGCGGGCGGCAAACGCGTCTCGTTCAGCGAAATGAGCCGGCAGACCGGCGTGGTGCCGGTCAAGGGCGCGCTGACCCCGGTGCTCGTGACCTTCGCTGACCCTGCCATTCCCGGCACCGCTCGCGCCGTGTCGCCGGATGACGCGGCGGCGCTGGGGCCGGGCTATCGTCTCCACGCGATCACGGCCGAAGTCGTGCCAAACGGGTATTGGCCGCTCGACTTCGGCGGCGCCCTCGGCGAGCCGGTCACGCGCGGGATCTTGACGAAACTGCCCTGGCTGAACGGAACGAGCGAGCAAGCTGCTTCCGCGCTTCGGGCGGCCGGATTGCCCGGTGCCGAGGCGATCGACGCCAGGGAGGCTTTTACGCGCAAGTAACGTTGCAGGCCTGCGACCGCTGACAAGCGGGGATAATATGTTGATCCGGCGCGGACTCGCGGGCATTATCGCCCTGGAACCGTGCCCGATATAGAAAATCCTCGCGCGAGACGCAGATAATGAGACGGCCCGTGGTCGGCGTGATCGGAAACGCCTATCGCATCGAAAATCGTTTCGCGGCACAGGTGGTCGGAGAGCGCAACCTTCGCGCTGTCGCCGAAGTGTCCGGCGCGCTGCCGCTGATGTTCGCGGGTTCGCCTGACATTACCGACGTCGGCGCTTTGCTCGACGTCGTCGACGGCGTGGTGCTGACCGGCGCGCGCGCCAATGTTCACCCCACACGGTTCAAGACCGAACCGCACGAGAAGCATGAACCTTATGATCTTCACCGCGACGATGTGGCGCTGGCCCTGTCGGAAGCCTGTGTGGCACGCGGCGTCCCGATCTTCGGCATCTGCCGCGGCCTGCAGGAGATGAACGTCGCCTTCGGCGGCTCGCTGCATCCGGAAATCCGCGAAATTCCCGGACGTCTGAACCACCGGATGCCGCGGCTGGAGAACGGCGAAATCCACCCCGATCCAACGGTGGTGTTTGCCGATCGGCATGAGGTCCGTCTCACGCGCGGCGGCGCCTTTGAAAAGATCCTCGGCTGCGAGACGATCCGGGTCAATTCGCTGCACGGGCAAGGCATCCTGGTGCCGGGCGAACGCGTTATCATCGAAGGCGTCGCGGTGGACGGCACCATCGAAGCGATCCGGATTGCGGACGCGCCAGGCTTTGCGCTCGGCGTGCAGTGGCATGCGGAGTACGATCCGCAGCGCAATCCGATCAACCGCAAGCTGTTTCAGGCCTTTGGTGAGGCGCTGCGTCGGCGGGCGGCGTAATCGACCGAGACAATAACGGTCGTATCAAAATGGGAGGAAGCGATGCGGGACCGCAAATGGTCGAGGCGCGATCTGCTCAAGATGTCGGCCGGATCGATTGCCGGCGGCTTGTTCGCCGAGCCGGTGACAGCCGCCGCGCCGCCTCCCGGCGTGATTACCCCTGCGCTGATCGAGGCCGCGCGAAAAGAAGGCAAGCTGTCGTTCTACTCGGCCCTTGAACTCAATGTCGCCGAGCGGCTCGCCAAAACCTTCGAGGCGAAATATCCCGGGATCAGTGTGCGGGTCGAGCGCTCCGGCGCCGAGCGGCTTTTCCAGCGCATCGCGCAGGAGCAGGCTAGCGGTATCAATGCGGTCGATGTCGCCAACTCGACCGACCCCGCGCATTACCTCGACTGGAAGAAGAACGACTGGCTCGCGGCTTACGTTCCGGAGGATGTCGCGAAGCACTTTCCCGCCGATCAGGTCGATCCGGACGGCATGCACGCCACGTCCTGCGCATGGGTCGAGGCGATCGGCTACAACACCGATCTGGTCAAGGCCGAGGACGCACCGAAGAGCTACGCCGATCTGCTCGATCCGAAATGGCAGGGCAAGATCGTCAAGGGCCACCCCAGCTACAGCGGCGCCATATTGACCGCGACCTTCGTGCTCACGCGCGATCTCGGCTGGTCGTACCTGGAAAAGCTCGCGCGGCAAAAGGTCATGCAGGTGCAGTCGGCCGCCGATCCGCCGAAGAAGATCCTGCTCGGCGAGCGCGCCGTGATGGCCGACGGCAACGACTACAATCTGGTGCTGTTGAAGGACCAGGGCAAGCCGGTCGAAGTGGTCTACGCCACAGAGGGCTCGCCCTTGATCATCGTGCCGTCCGGCATCTTCCGCGGCGCGCCGAATCCGAACGCGGCGAAACTGTTCCAAAACTTCTTCTTCAGCGCGGAAACCCAGCAGATGCTGGTCGACGTCTTCGCCCATCGATCCTTCCACGCGCAGGTGAAGGAGAAGGGGAAGCACATTCCGCTGGCCAATTTGAAGCTGCTCAAGGCCGATCCGGCCGCGGTGCAGGCACAGAGCGAGGAAATCAAGGCGCGCTATTCGAAGCTGTTTCGGGTGTAAGCAGGTCAGCAGCAGAACAACGGCCGTCGCAGTGAGCGGCGGTTCGCTTCAAGAAAGCGCATCCGATTAAACGTAGAAGGCAACCGCGGTCAAATGATGATCTGTTCCATCACGCCTTCATGCATTGAACGCATCTGCATTTCACAGCGCAACAATCTCATGTGATCGCACTCGGCTCAAGCCGAGTTGCGACCCTACAGCCAACTACACGACATGAAAATCGCTGGTGTGCAAATTGGCCAATGCAACGTTGTGCAGCACGATACTCGTCAAAGCATCGACCGTAATAGTGACATCGGTGCCGGTCTGCGCCGCCGCCGCGAGCGCGGCGTTCGCATCGGCAAACAGTCCATCATGCAATTCGATGACATCCTGCCCCACCGCGAAGTCCATAACGGTGTCGTGGCCAAAACCGGCCCGGAACGAGAAGGTGTCGTTTCCAGCCCCGCCGGTCAGCGTATCGTTGCCTGCGCGGCCATCGAGGATATTGTCGGCGCCGTCGCCAACCAGCGTGTCTCCAAAGGCGCTGCCGGTCAGGTTCTGGATGTTGTTGTAGACATCGTCCGTCGCATCGCCGGTGTTGAAAGCAGCATTACTGAGGTTCGCCGTCACGCCCGCGCTCGCATGGGCGTAGCTCGCGGTATCGTTGCCGCCCCCGCCAAGCAGGACGTCGGCACCGCCTCCGCCCTCAAGAACGTTATCGCCGACGTCGCCGTATAAATTATCTGCAAAACGGCTTCCTCGAATATCCTCGAAGCCTCCATAACGATCGCCCTCCGCATCACCAAAGGCTCCCATACCTGTGGTGAGGTTCGCAAATACGCCCGCGCTTGAATGCTCGTAACTCAGGGTGTCCTCGCCGAGACCACTGATCATAAGATCGGCGCCACCGCCGCCCTCAATCGTGTTGGCACCGTCAGTACCGTTGGTGTTATCGCTGCCCACCAGGAAATCGTCAAAACGACTACCCCGGATATTCTCGAAGCCTCCAAACGCATCGCCCTCAGCATCGCCCAAGCTGCTCGTATTTGTGGTGAGGTTCACAACCACACCCGCGCTTGAATGCTCGTAACTCAAGGTGTCACTACCAAGACCGGCGATCATGAGGTCGGCACCACCGCCGCCCTCAATCGTGTTGGCACCGTCAGTACCGTTGGTGTTATCAGTCCCCACCAGGAAATCGTCGAAACGGCTCCCCCGGATATTCTCGAAGCCTCCAAAACCATCTCCCTCAGCATCGCCCAAGCTGCTCGTATTTGTTGTGAGGTTCACAACCACGCCCGCACCTGAATGCTCGTAACTCAGGGTATCGCTTCCAAGGCCGCCGATCATGATGTCGGCGCCAGCGCCGCCTTCAACAATATTGGCGCCCTCGGTACCGTTGGTGTTATCTGTGCCGACCAAAAGATCGCCAAAGGCGCTGCCCCGGAGATTCTCAATGCCACTATAGACATCACCCGCCGCATCGCCGATGTTGCTCGAATTATCCGTGAGGTTCGCAATTACACCACTGCTCGAGTGGGCGTAGCTCGCGGTGTCGTTGCCGCCGTGGCCGAACAGTAGGTCCACGCCGGCGCCGCCATCGAGAACGTTGTCGCCCTCATCGCCGATCAAAAAGTCTGCAAAGGCGCTTCCTCGAATATTCTCGAAGCCTCCGAAAACATCGCCGTCAGCATCGCCAAGGCTGCCTGTATGTGTGGTGAGGTTCACAACTACGGCGGCCTGCGAATGCTCGTAATTCAGGATATCGCTTCCATTGCCGCCGATCATGATGTCGGCTCCGGCGCCGCCCTCGAGAACGTTGTCGCCCTCATCGCCGATCAAAGAGTCTGCGAAGGCGCTTCCTCGAAAATTCTCGAAGCCTCGAAAAACATCGCCCGCAGCATCGCCAAAGCTGCCCGAACTTGTGGTGAGGTTCGCAATCACGCCACTGCTCGCGTGCTCATAACTCAGCGTGTCCTCGCCATTGCCGCCGATCATGATGTCGGCGCCAGCACCACCTTCAATAACGTTGTCGCCGTCATCGCCGATCAGCGTGTCATCAAAAATGCTGCCCCTGAAGTTTTCAATGCTGATATAAGTATCGCCAGCTGCATCAGCGGTGTTGAACGAACTATCGGCAAGGTTCGCAGTCACGCCCACCCTTGCGGACCAGTAGCTTGCGGTGTCGCTGCCAGCGCCACCATTCAGCCTGTCGGCGCCATCGTCACCTGAGAGGGTGTCGCTGCCGTCGCCGCCATCCAGCGAATCGGCGCCCCCGAAGCCGAAGAGAGTGTCGTTGCCCCCCAACCCCCGGAGCAGATCGTGCTCAGGAGTACCGGCGATAGAGTCGTCGCTGTTCCTGCCTGTGATAATAGCCATACGGATCTCCCTCTGATTTTAGGCCGCTGGATGTCACCTCTTGGGGTGGGCCAACGTCGAGAGGCCCCTTTTTTCGAATCGATATGCTTCAATTGACGGTTGTGCGCCCATCGGAAAAAGAGCGAACCGACTTTAGCCGGCCGGACGCTGCCGTCGTCATCCGAACGGATGAAAAGCGCGCGGACCTCCGCTCGACTGAATCTCAGTGTGAGGCGACCCTTCGCGACCATAAGAGCTATTCCCTTTAACTTATAAAGTCGGCGTGGAGAGTTTTGCGCGCCATCGCGACAGCGCACGACTCAGCAATAACGTTTTGCCGAGCAAATGCTCGGGCTTGACCCGCGCGCATCCATTATCTCTCTTTCGAAGACGATGGATTGCCGCGTCAAGCCCGGCAATGACGCGTGAGCGTAACAAAAACAAAAGGCGCCCCGTTGGGAGCGCCTTTTGCAATCTGCGACGGTGATGTCAGCGGGAAACCCCGCGAAGCTCACTGCGAATAGTACATTTCGAATTCAATCGGATGCGGGGTCATCTCGAAGCGCTCGACTTCGGTCATCTTCAGCTCGATGAAGCTGTCGATGAAGTCGTCATCGAATACGCCGCCGGCCTTGAGGAAGGCGCGATCCTTGTCGAGATTTTCCAGCGCTTCGCGGAGCGAACCGCAAACCGTCGGGATCGACTTCAGCTCTTCCTTGGGCAGGTCGTAGAGGTCCTTGTCCATCGCCGGGCCCGGATCGAGCTTGTTCTTGATGCCGTCGAGACCGGCCATCAGCATCGCGGCAAAGCTGAGATAGGGATTGGCCATCGGGTCGGGGAAACGTACCTCGACGCGCTTGGCCTTCGGATTGGAGGTGTAGGGGATGCGGCAGGAGGCCGATCGATTGCGCGCGGAATAGGCGAGCAGCACCGGGGCTTCATAACCCGGGACCAGACGCTTGTAAGAGTTGGTCGAGGGATTGGTGAAGGCGTTGATCGCCTTGGCATGCTTGATGATGCCGGCGATGTAGGAGAGGCAGGTCTCCGAGAGATCGGCATATTTGTTGCCGGCGAACACCGGCTTGCCGTCCCTCCAGATTGACTGGTGGCAGTGCATGCCCGAGCCGTTGTCTCCGTAGACCGGCTTCGGCATGAAGGTGGCGGTCTTGCCGTAGATATGGGCGACCTGGTGGATGCAGTATTTGTAGATCTGCATCTGGTCGGCCATCAGCGTCAT
>JBJMTR010000387.1:0-3884 GCA_045811565.1 Bradyrhizobium sp. | reverse complement strand
CGACGTAACGCCGCTGGCCGCACTCGCGCCCAACAGCTGCATCGTGCTCGACAGCCTCTCGAAGAAAGTGGCGCCGGGACTGGCACTCGGCTTCATCGTCTCGCCGGCGCGGTTGCGCGAAAGCATCATGGCGTCGGTACGGTCAGGCGGATGGACCGCGGCGGGATATGCATTCGCAGCCGGGCAGCGGCTGATGGGCGACGGCACCGCGTCCGAGCTTTCGCGGCTGAAGCGCATCGATGCCATCGGGCGCCAGCAAATGGCCGCCAAATGCCTTTTCGGCTTCGAAATCCAGGCGAATCCCAAGTCGTATCATCTATGGCTGACGCTGCCAGCGCACTGGCGATCGCAGACATTCGTCGCCGCCGCCGCGCGGCGCGACATCGCCCTGACACCATCGACGACCTTCGCCGTCAGCCCCGGCCACGCGCCCAACGCCGTGCGCCTGGCGCTTGGCGCGCCTCCGATGGATCAGCTCGAAGCGGGATTGCGGAGCCTGTCGGGAATGCTGGGCGCCAAGGAAGAAGATTTCGATTCCACGGAATAGATCAATGCCGCGAACCGCCTATTTCGCGAAGACCAAATTTCATTGCTGCTCATTGCGAAGCGTAGTCTAAGGCAGCAAGGCTTTCGGCAGATGATCGAAGCTGTAGGTCCGCGGCTTGTTGCGCTTCACGAAGCCGCCAATCTGCCAAACGAACAATGCGGCAAAGCCGACCAGGAAGAGCGCGCCCAGAAATTCGCCAGTGAACAGCGCGCGCATCAGGAGTCCTGCCATCGCCACGACGAGCAATGCCAAGAGCGCGAGAGTCGCGGCGTAGGCTGCCTGACTGACGCCGCCAGTCAGCGAAGCCTTGCTGCCGGCCTCTTGCATGCGCCGATGCAACTCGACGATGAAGGCCCGGTAGCCGTGATCCTGCGGCGCCATCAGCGAGACGGTTTGCCAGGTGGTCGAGAGAACGGCGATGCGCCCGCCATTGATGTTTTCGATGTCCGCCCGGAAGCGGCGCGACTGCATCGACACGGGCCGATAGGAAAGCCTGACAGCCGCGATATCGGCATAGTCCCAGACGCCGGACCTGCCGGCGATTCGCCACGACAATCCGGCATCGGTCAGCTCAAATTGATGCGCCGATCCGATCAGTGACGCCTTGTAGGCATAACGGGTCGTCGTGGCGACACCTTCGTTGGGTCGATTGTCCATCATGATCGGCACACCTAATGCTGCAGGCATGCCCACAGGAAAGCGAGAGATGCGACTGCGCCTAGCCCTGTGCGCACGGCGTGGAGGCCGCCCCACCTCACAATAAGGGCGCGCGATTGTGGTCCGGCCTGATCCAATTCGGTCGCCAACAAGGCATCGTTGGTCGGCTTGATTCCGAAAATCGTCCATGGCCACGGCGCGATCATCGCGATGGCGCCGATCAAAAAGCCGGCATGCGACATCTGCCACCACGCAACCGATCCCAGGATGAACCCGACGAGCGCAAGCGGAGCCTGCATCGCGAACCCACGGTTATAGGCAGGCTTCCATTCGGTAAGCAATGCGCGATCATCCAGCATCAACCGCGCCGGCTGTTCGGCGACATTCACGTAGACTGCCGCGCCGGTGAAGATCGCCGCCACCATCAAGGCCAGAAGACCGCTTGCCATGTGTCGAGCCTCTCGCCAAAGATCCCGCTCAAAGGAAACTCGCACCCTTTGACGTCGGCTTGCGCCGCACGCGGGCTTTATCCTACAAGCAGGCCATGGCTGAGACGACCTATTTTCCACGCCGCCTGATCCTTGGCGGGGCGCTGATCTCCGGCGTATTGCTGGCGCTTGCCGTGCACATGCTGGGCGCGCGCTACGGGCTCGATCTTGGCGGCCTCTGGCGATCCGACACGCGCGAATTCATGCCGGCGGGCGCAGCGGTCGCATGGTGGCTGATTGCGACGGTGGCATTTTCCGGCGGCTATTTCACCGCCAGCTTGATGCACAGCGCGGTCTCGGGTCAAATCCCGCGGCGCATGCGGCAGTTCCTGATCGGCGTCGGCGTGCTGATCCTGGCGGGCGCCGGCCAGGTCGCTTCCGCGCCCAGTCCGATCCCGACCGCATCGGCCGTGCTCGCGGGCCTTGCGGCGCTCGGCCTCGGCGCAGCGATGGCGTTCTGCGGCGCGCACTTCGCACTGCGCAGGGCCTAAAATCTATCCCCGCGCGCCACTCTCCTTCACCGCAACGCCACGCCAGATCACGGCTCCGGCCGCGAGCAGCACAGCTGCTGAAATGACCAGCGATGCATGCAGGCCCGTCATGAATGTGCTGGACCGAGCAACCAGCGAACCGAACAAAGCAACGCCGAGCACGCTGCCGGTCTGGCGAGTAGCGTTGAGCACGCCGGCGGCAATGCCGGAGCGCGATTTCTCGACACTGCCGAGCAACGCCGATGTCAGCGGCGGCACCAAAAGACCGAGGCCGGTGCTCATCGCGATCAATTGCGCGCAGATCGCCCAATAGCTGGTGTCGGACGCGATGCCGAGCGTCGCCAGGCATCCGACTGCCGACAACACTGCACCGGCGGTGATGGTCGCGGGCGCACCGATGCGTTCGGTGAGGCGCGGCGCGATCAGGTTTATCGGCAGCACCGCGCCCATCATCGGCACGAAGGCGAGCCCGGTCGCGAATGCCGACAAGCCGTTGACCTGCTGGAAGTACAGGCTGAGGACGAAAATCAGGCCGTAGATCGCGACATTGACGAGCAGGCCGACCAGTGAACTGGCCGCGAACATCCGGTGCTTGAACAGCGACAGTGGCAGCATCGGTTGCGCCGCGCGCGTCTCTCGCCAGACGAACAGCATCCCCAGCACCGCCGATGCGGCGAAGCCCGCGAGCACGAACGGGTTTTCCCAACCGATCGCGCCGCCCTCAATGATCGCGCCGGCAAGCGAGCCGAGTGCGGCGATCGCAGCACACTGACCCGGCAAATCGACCTCGCGCTGCGGAGACCGCGTCGTCTCGCTGGCAAAGCGCCAGGTCAGCCACAGACCGGCAAGGCCGATCGGCAGGTTGACCAGGAAGATCGCGCGCCAGCCGACCAGCGTGATCAGGGCGCCGCCGACAAACGGCCCCGCAGTCAAAGCGAGGCTCGCACCGGCCGCCCAGATGCCGACCGCGCGTCCGCGCCCCTTATCGTCGGCATAGGCATGGCTGAGTAGCGCGAGCGAATTCGGGACCAATATCGCCGCCGCCAATCCCTGGATGCAGCGCGCCGCGATGAGGATCGCGGCGTCAGGTGCCAGCGCGCAGGCGACGGATGCGGCCGTGAACAGCGCAAAGCCCATCATGAAAACCCGTTTCGCCCCGATGCGATCGCCAAGCGCGCCGGCGGTGAGAATGAAGGCGGCCAACGCGATCGTGTAGGCGGTGACCACCCACTGCAGCTCCGAGACGCCGCCACCGAGCGAGGAGCCGATGGCGTGGAGCGCCGTATTGACGATAGTGACGTCGAGTTGCACGACGCCATAGCCGAGACTCATGGCCGCGAGCGTAAGCGAGGCCGCGAGTTTCGAGGGCGTTGATTTCGTTGCCGGGCGGGACGATTCGTCCGCCGGCGATTGGAACTTCGGGGATGCGCTTCGCATGAATCGCCTCGATTTGGCCGACCAACGCGCAGCAAACGCTTCTGTTGCGACGTAATGCTTCGCTAGAGATCGAAGTGTTGTTGTGATCGAGCAGCCGAAGCAAAGAAGCCGCGAAAACTTTCCGCGCGGCGCTTTGTAAATATCCGAGCGGCGCTTTGTAAATATCCGAAAAGACTAGCTCGCGACCCGCAGGGCCTTGGTTTCGGCGCGCGAGGCACACTTGCGCGCGGAATACCTGCTCTTAGGGCCGCACATACGTTCCGG
>JBJMTR010000386.1:0-7083 GCA_045811565.1 Bradyrhizobium sp. | reverse complement strand
GTGCGCGCGGCCGATCGCGATCTCGACCGCTCGCGGATCGCTCGCGCCGCGGAATTCGTTGACGTCGGCGCCGGCGATGAAACCGGACTTTTTCGCCGAACGGATGACGAGGCCCGTCGGCCGCTGGCTTTCCAGCTCCGCCAGCACCTTGTCGAACTCCTCGAGCAGGTCCGCCGACAGCGTGTTGGCGCTGCCGCCTTCTCGGTCGAACAATAGCCAGGCGATGCCGTCGGCATCGCGGGTGAGCTTGAAGTTCCTGTAGGGACCACCGGGGTCGGGTTTGGGTCCGAGTTCGAGCACGCGATCGCCGAGAACGTCCATGATCTGCGAATCCATGATCACACCGTCTCTATCAACATCGCGCCGCCCTGGCCGCCGCCGATACATTCGGTGGCGATGCCGCGCCTGGTCCCGAGCCGCTTCATCGCATTGACGAGATGCAGCACGATGCGGTTGCCCGAGGTCCCGACGGGATGGCCGAGGCTGATCGCACCGCCATCGACATTCAGCTTGGCGTAATCGATCTGGCCGGCGGCGCCCTCGAGACCCAAAATCTCGCGGCAGAGCTTTTCGTCGTTCCAGGCAGCGAGGCAGCCGAGCACCTGCGTCGCAAAGGCTTCATTCAGTTCCCAGGTCTCGACGTCTTGCAACGTGAGTTCGTTGCGCTTCAACAGCGCCGTTGCCGACAGCACCGGACCGAGACCCATGATGCCGGGATCGAGCGCCGCCCATTGGCTGTCGAGGATGACGGCTTTCGGCTTCAGGGCGTGCTTCGCCACCGCTTCTTCGGAGGCGAGGATGACCCAGGACGCACCATCGGTGATCTGCGAAGAATTGCCGGCGGTGACCTGGCCCCAGGGCCGCTCGAATACTGGCTTCAGCCTTGCCAGCGTCTCCGGCGTGGAGTCCGGGCGCACGCCGTCGTCGTGATCGAAAAATTTGCCATCGTGCGAGAAGGCGGTTTCGACCTCGCCCTTCAGAAAACCTTGCGATTGCGCATTCGCCAGTCGCTTGTGGCTTTCGGCGGCATAGGAATCGGATTGTGCGCGGGTGATGCCGAAGAGATGGCCGACCACTTCGGCGGTCTGGCCCATGTTGAGCTCGGTGATGGGATCGGTGAGACCGCGCTCCAGGCCGATGATCGGCTTGAGGTAGCTGGGCTTGATCCTAAGCGCCGCCAGGATCTTCGCGCCGAGACCCTTCGCGCTGGCAAGGCCTGCGAACCAGCGCACGCCCTGCTGCGGCCAGACCAGCGGCGCATGACTGAGCGCTTCGGCGCCGCCGGCGAGGATCAGGTCAGCGGCGCCCTCGCGGATATAGCGGTAACCGGTGTCGATCGATTGCATGCCGGAGCCGCAGTTGATCTGCACGGTGAAGGCGACCATCTTCTCGCCCATGCCGAGCCGCAGCGCTGCCACCCGCGCCGGATTCATCTCATCGGCGATGACATTGACGCATCCTAAGATCACCTGATCGAAGACGGTGGGCGCAAACGGCTGCCGCGCCAACAGCGGCCGGCCGCATTGCACGGCAAGATCGACCGGAGTGAACGGCCCCGGACCGGAACGCGCTTTCAGGAACGGCGTCCGGCTGCCGTCGATGATGAAAACCGGTCGCGCCATCAGCTCGCCGCCCTCTGTTCACCCAATTCCTGGAAGAACTGATGCACGTCGGCGGTTTTCTTGTAAATCGGCGACAAGACTTCCGGCGCAAAATCGTCAACCTCGATCACCTTGGCGACCGCGTCATGCGCCGCCGCAAGCCTGTCTGCTTCGGACTGGGTGATGACGCCCTTCTTTACTGCCTCATTCCGGTCGTGCAGACGCGCGGCGCGCATCTTCTTCGAAATGTCGTCGACGGCGGTGACGAGCAGGAACGCCTTCTCGAGTCGCGCGATGCCGCGGTCGTCGTCGATAAGCGCGAGATCGGGCGTCAGCCGGTCCCGCGCCGCCGACGGCTCCAGCAGGAGTTGCGCGCATTGGTGCACGACGCGGTCGGACGGGCCGAGCACGCGGGCACCGAACGGTTGAATCAGGAATTTCAGGATGACCGCGACGAAGCGGTTCGGCAGATTGGCCAGTATTTCCGCGAAGCGATTCTCGATGGTTTTAAAGCCGGTCGCCATGCACCATTCAAGCGCGGCGAAATCGGCCTGCTGCCGCCCCTCATCCTGCCACCGCTTGAGCGCGGCGGAGAGCAGATAGAGTTCGGAAAGGATGTCACCGAAGCGCGCCGATAGCATCTCTTTCCGCTTCAGCGCGCCGCCCAGCGTCAACAGCGCCATGTCGGCGCAGAGCGCGAACGCCGAGGAATAGCGCGAGAGCTGGCGATAAAAGCGCGTGGCCTCCCCGGCGTCGGGCGCCGGGGCGAACAGGCCGCCGGTCCAGTTCCTGCCCCAGGCGCGGAACATGGTCATAAAACTGTGGCCGACGTGATTCC
Source organism: Bradyrhizobium sp. (assembly GCA_045811565.1). GTDB lineage: Bacteria > Pseudomonadota > Alphaproteobacteria > Rhizobiales > Xanthobacteraceae > Bradyrhizobium. The sequence goes on along the minus strand of JBJMTR010000386.1, from coordinate 4,644 downwards.
AGAACGCCTTGTCGAAGGCATCGAGTCCCTTCGCACGATCGCTCTCGCCGAGCGCGTTCATCTCGTCGAGCAGATGAGGATGCGCGCGGATCGCGCCCTGCCCGAACACGATCAAATTACGCGTCAGGATATTGGCGCCTTCCACCGTGATGCCGACCGGCACGGAACGATAGAGGTTACCCAAATAGTTTTGCGGACCGTCGATCACGGCCTTGCCGCCATGGATATCCATGGCGTCGTCGATCGCGATCCGCATCCGCTCGGTGGCGTGCAATTTCATGATGCCGGAGATGACCGCGGGATGATGGCCTTGGTTGAGCGCCGCACAAGTGAGGCGCCGCGCGGCGTCGAGCAGATAGGCCGTACCCGCGATCCGGGCCAGCGGCTCCTCGATGCCTTCGAACTTGCCGATCGAAATGCCGAACTGCTCGCGGATGCGGGCATATGCGCCGGTGGTGCGCGCCGCATAGGCCGCGCCGGCGGCCGACAATGAGGGCAGCGAAATGCCGCGGCCGGCGGCGAGCGCCGTCATCAGCATCTTCCAGCCCTGGCCGAGCCGCTCTTGTCCGCCGATGATGTAATCCATCGGGATAAACACATCGCGGCCGCGGTTGGGGCCGTTCTGAAACACCTGCATCGCGGGCAGATGGCGATGGCCGATCTCGACGCCGGGCAGATGGGTCGGAATCAGCGCTACGGTGATGCCAAGCTCTTCCTGGCTGCCTACGAGATGATCGGGATCGTAGGCCTTGAAGGCGAGACCGAGCAGTGTGGAGACCGGACCCAGCGTGATGTAACGCTTGTGCCAGTTCAGGCGCAGGCCGATCACCTCGCTGCCTTCGAAATTGCCCTTGCAGATGATGCCGGTGTCGATCATCGAGGCGGCATCGGAGCCGGCTTCCGGGCTGGTCAATCCGAAGCAGGGAATATCGATGCCCCCGGCCAACCGCGGCAGCCATCTTTGTTGCTGCTCCCTCGTGCCGAAGCGCATCAAGAGTTCACCCGGCCCGAGCGAATTTGGCACCATCACGGTGACGGCGGCGGTCAGCGAACGCGAGGAAAGTTTGCGCACCACTTCGGAATGCGCGTAGGGCGAGAAGCCGAGGCCGCCATATTCCTTCGGAATGATCATGCCGAAGAATTTTTTGCGCTTGATGAAGTCCCATGCCTCCGGCGGCAGGTCGCGCCACTCCCAATTGATCTTCCATTCATCAAGCATGGTACAGAGCTCGTCGACCGGGCCATTGAGGAAGGCCTGTTCCTCCTGCGTCAGAATCGCTGGCGCGGTGGCCAGCAGTTTCGACCAGTCGGGATTGCCGGTGAACAGGTCGGCGTCCCACCAGACGTCGCCGGCCTCGAGCGCCTCACGCTCGGTATCGGACATGGTGGGCAATACGCCACGCGCCCATGAGAAGATCGGTTTGGAGATGAAGTCGCGGCGGAAGCTCATGGCGGTAAACTCCTGGTCGGCGGATGGCTTATTTTAGCGGAAACTGCCTGACAGGGGTGAACACTTCGCTTGCAAAATAAAGCGAAATTGACGCGGCCGCAGCGCCGTCTGATAACGGCGGGGTCCAGCTTCAGTTCCGGAAAACGCGGGCTAGCAGCCCGGATGGAGCCAACGGGTCGCGCGAATGCGCGCCCGATGACAGGCTCCACGCAATCCGGGATATGGCCGCTGGTGAGATAAACCCGGATTTCGCTTCGCTGCATCCGGGCTAGGCATCAGGGTAGATCAATCCGGCCGAACCATCTCGAACATGTTTTCCGGCTTGATTTCAAAGTAGTCGCCGCGGCGCCCGGCGCGAACGATCGGGTGTGCCAGGGCGGTCTGGTAGACGCCGTCCTTGATCATGGCCTTGTCGATATGAACGGCGACGACCTCGCCAAGCGTGAGCCAGGCCTGGGCCATTTCGCCGTTGGCGCCCTGCAGCTGGATGATCTGCGTCAGCTTGCATTCGAATGAAACCGGGCTCTCCGCCACGCGGGGCACGTTGACAAGCTTGCCCGGCATCGCCGTCAATCCGGCGGTCCCGAATTCGCTGACGTCGCGGGCAACATGGGCTGCGGTTAAGTTCATCTGCTTCGCCAGGTCCATGGTGGCGAGATTCCAGACGAATTCCTTGGTGTCCTGGATGTTGGCAGCGCTGTCCTTCCAGGAGGTCGAGGCGAAGCCGATGATCGGCGGGTGATAGCAGAAAGCGTTAAAAAAGCTGTAGGGCGCGAGGTTGACGTTGCCGTTGGCATCGCGCGAGGAAATCCAGCCGATCGGGCGCGGCGCGATGATGGCGTTGAAGGGATCGTGCTTGAGGCCGTGGCCGTTGCGCGGCTCGTAAAAATGCAGGTCTTTCGGGCTTGTTGCGTCCATACCGGTTCTTCCTTTTTCGTCATTGCGAGGAGCGGAGCGACGAAGCAATCCATACAAGGTCACGCAGCCCATATTAGGTCATGTGATCCGATGGATTGCTTCGCGGAGCCTGTCATCGGGCGCGCCTTCGCGCGACCCGTTGGCTCGCAATGACGGATGAGTCAAATGACGAATGCGTCAATTCGTCCTGGCACGCGGCGAGAGGCCGGCGAGCACAAAGTCGATCATCTGGTCGATCGTTGGGCCCGGCTTGGTGGCGCATTGCGCGATCATCTGCGGATGGAAGAATCGCATCATCGCGGTGCAGGCGCACATCGACGCGAGCGGCAGGTCGGCAATCTCGAATTCACCCGACGCCGCACCTTGCGCGATCACCTCGCCGACGACGGTGGTGATCATCTGCATATGCGCAACGCAGACGTCCCAGTCCTCCTGCATCGCGATCTCGACCATCTCATGCAGCTTGCAATCGCCGACATAGCGTTCGCTGTTCATGCGGTGGATGGTCTTCATCATCTCGCGCAGGCGGACGGCTGCGGGCCCCGGCGTGCGCGCGATCCGCTGCGCCTCGACCTCGACCTCGCCCATCAAGGTCCGCGCCACGCCCTCGTGGATCGCCTTCTTCGAATCGAAGAAGCGATACACGTTGGCCGGGCTCATGCGCAGCTCTTTGGCGATATCGGCCACCGTCGTCTTCTGGTAGCCGATCTGCCGAAACAGCCGCTCCGCCACCACGAGAATCCGTTCCCGGGTGTCGCTTTCGATATGTTCCGAAACCAGCGTCATGTGCAGTACTCAATGTTCAATTATTCGGCAGCTTCAGCAAGCGGAAATGCGGGCTTGCCCTCGCCCATATGTTGCGGCGCAGAAACGGGCTGCTCGCTGGAGCCGCTTTCTTCCAGGCTCTTGCGGAACCAGAGCGCGTACAGGCCCGGCAGGTACAGCAAGGTCAGGAAGGTTGCAACAAACAAACCGCCCATGATGGTGATCGCCATCGGGCCCCAGAAGGCGGAGCGCGACAGCGGGATCATCGCCAGGATGGCGGCGAGCGCCGTCAGCACCACCGGGCGGGCGCGGCGGACGGTGGCTTCGACGATCGCCTCCTTGCGGGTCAGGCCATGGGAGACGTCGGTCTCGATCTGGTCCACCAAAATCACTGCGTTGCGCATGATCATGCCGGCCAGCGCGATCAGGCCGAGCAGCGCCACGAACCCGAACGGCTGGTTAGCGACGTTCAGCCCCAGCGACGCGCCGATGATGCCAAGCGGCGCCGTGAGGAACACCAGGAACAGCCGCGAGAAACTTTGCAGCTGGATCATCAGCAAGGTCAGCATCACGATCACCATCAGCGGAAACAGGATGAAGATCGACGCATTGCCCTTGGCGGATTCCTCGAACGCGCCGCCCGGCTCGATCCGGTAGGCCGGCTCCAGGTGATCGCGGATCTCCTGCAGCTTCGGCCAGATCTGATTCGTGACATCCGGCGCCTGTACGCCGTCATTGACGTCGGAACGCACGGTGATCGCCATGTCGCGGTTACGCCGCCATATGATCGGATCTTCGTGTGCATATTCGATTTTCGCGATTTGCTGCAGCGGCACCGCGACGCCATTGCGCGAGGTGATGGTGAGGTCACCGACGCGGCCGAGATCGAGCCGTTCGGACGGCACGGCACGGGCGACCACGCCAACTTTCTCTATGCCGTCACGGATCGTCGTCACCGGAGCGCCTGAGATCAGCATGGAGAGCGCCTGCGAAACCTCCTGCGGGGTCAGGCCGAGCGCGCGGGCGCGATCCTGATCGACGACGAGCTTCAGGTAAGGCGACTGTTCGTTCCAGTCGAGCTGAGCTTCCTTGACGTTGGGGTTCTGCCGCATGATGTCGCGCACCTTGTAGGCGATGTCGCGCACGGTGTTGGCATCGGGACCGATCACGCGGAACTGGACTGGAAAGCCGACCGGCGGACCAAAATTGAAGCGATCGACGCGTACGCGCGCTTCGGACAGATCACCGTCGGCGACCGCCTTCTCGATGCGAGACTTGATCCGCTCGCGCGCTTCGACGTCCTTGGACACGATCACGACCTCGGCAAAAGCCTCATTCGGCAGTTGCGGGTTGAGACCCAACCAGAAGCGCGGCGAACCCTGGCCCACATAGGAGGTGTAGGTCGCTATATCCTTGTCGTCCTTCAGCAGGGCTTCGGCCTTTTTCACGGCTTTTTCGGTGACGTTGAAGGCGGTGCCTTCCGGCAGCCGCAACTGCAGGAACAATTCGGG
>JBJMTR010000385.1:0-4189 GCA_045811565.1 Bradyrhizobium sp. | reverse complement strand
CCTGCGAAAGGAGGAGCCCACACGCCGTGTCCTGCGGAAAAGGCACTTCCGTCGATGCGTTCCTGCACCATGCTTTCGCAGGGATGACGGTGGAATTTGCGGGTTTCCCCTCCCCTATGAGCCTGATAAACCGTTGCCATGCCCTATAAGGTCGCCGCGTTCTATCAATTCGCCGCGTTGCCCGACTACCGCGAGCTGCGGGAGCCATTGCGCGCGATCTGCGCTCGCTTTGGGCTGAAGGGCAGCGTGCTGCTGGCTCATGAGGGCATCAACGGCACGATTGCCGGCCACGCCGAGGCCATCGATGCGTTCGTTGACGAAATGCGGCGCGGCGCCCTGTTCAGGGGACGGCTCGACAATCTCGAGCTGAAGTTCTCGCAAAGCGCCGCGATGCCGTTTCAGCGGCTAAAGGTCCGGCTGAAGAAGGAGATCGTGACGCTCGGCGATAGCGGCGTCGATCCAACGCGACAGGTCGGGGTTTATGTCGATCCCGCCGACTGGAACGCGCTGATCGCGGCATCGGATACGCTGGTCATCGACACCCGCAATGCATTCGAGGTCGCTATGGGCACCTTTGAAGGCGCGGTCGATCCCGGCATCCGAAGCTTTGGGCAATTCAAGGAATTTGCCGGGCGCCGTCTCGATCCGGCGAAACATCAGAAGATCGCGATGTTCTGCACCGGCGGCATCAGGTGCGAAAAGGCCAGCGCGTATCTGCTGTCACGCGGATTTCGCGAGGTCTATCACCTCAAGGGCGGCATCCTGAGATACCTGGAAGGCGTGCCCGAGGAAGAGAGCCGCTGGCGCGGCGAATGCTTTGTGTTCGATGAACGAATCGCGCTCGGCCATGGCCTGCGCGAACGGCAAAGCGGCGGTTCCCATGAGTGACGTCCAAACGCTCAGCGAGCGCATCAATGCGCTGGAAGTACGGCTGACGTATCAGGACGTGACCATCGAGACGCTGAACCAGACGATTACGGCGCAGTGGCAACAGATCGACTCCCTGACACGCCGGGTCGCCGAACTTCGAGAACGGTTGCAGGAAGCAGAAAGCAACGCGCCAGGGCCGGCAAACGAACGGCCGCCGCATTATTAAAAATTGAAAGCCCTCAATGGAGCTGCTTGGCAACATCTCGGTCGCGTGTCGGCGGACGCCGGGCTGGCCTGCCAAAGCAACGCGCTACTTGCGCGCCTTCTCCGAACGCGACTTGTGCTCGCGCTCGTGATCGTGCTTTGACGGCGCCGGTTGCGCGGCGCTCACGGGATCGGAGGCCGGGAAAGTGTCCACCAAGCCGGCTTCCAGCTTCTCACGCATCTTCCGATCAGCCGCCAGCGCCTCACGAGGATCGGCAGCATGCTTGTCGCGCGCGGCAGGATTGAATTTCCCAGGCATGTGGGCCTCCATTGGTCGGACAACGCCCCGGATTCGCAGCGGTTCCACATCTTGCCTTGGCCGAACATGGGACGGCGTGTATCAGAAGCCGCAAACTATCCGATTGCAGGAACCATTCATTGAGCCAGAAATCCGCCCCAAAACCTTTCCTTGAAGTGCTTTCCGGGCGCCGGCAGCCGGTACCGCCGATCTGGATGATGCGGCAGGCCGGCCGATACTTGCCGGAATATCGCGAGTTGCGCGCCAAAGCCGGCAGCTTTCTCGATCTGTGCTTTACGCCGGAATACGCCGCCGAAGTCACGTTGCAGCCGATCCGCCGTTTCAACTTCGATGCGGCGATCATCTTTTCCGACATTCTCGTCATCCCCTATGCGCTGGGACGCTCGGTGCGCTTCGAGGTTGGCGAAGGCCCGCGCCTCGATCCGCTGGATACCCCGGAGAAAGTCGGAACGCTGGCCTCACAGGCGGACTTCGACAGGCTCGAGCCGGTCTACGAAGCGCTGCGCCGCGTGCGCCGCGAGCTCGATCCAAACAACGCCTTGATCGGCTTCTGCGGCGCGCCGTGGACGGTGGCGACCTACATGGTCGCCGGACAGGGCACTCCGGATCAGGCGCCGGCGCGGATGATGGCCTATCGCCACCCGGATGCGTTCGCCAAAATAATCGACGTGCTGGTTGCGAATTCGATCCAGTATCTGCTGGGTCAGCTCAAGGCCGGCGCCGATGCGCTGCAAATCTTCGATACCTGGGCCGGCGTGCTGCCGCCGCGCGAATTTCAGCGCTGGTCGATCGAGCCGGCGCAGCGCATTGTCGAAGGCGTTCGCAAGCAAGTGCCAGGCGCAAAAATCACCGGCTTTCCCCGCGGCGCCGGCGCGCTGCTGCCCGCCTATGTCGAAGCAACCGGCATCGATGCCGTCAGCATCGACTGGGCGGCCGAGCCATCATTGATCCGCGCGCGTGTGCAGAACCGCGTCGCGGTACAAGGCAATCTCGATCCGCTGGCGCTGATCGCCGGCGGCGCCGCGCTCGACCGCTCCGTCGACGACGTGCTCGAAAATTACGCCGGGGGACGGCTGATCTTCAATCTTGGCCATGGCATCCAGCCGGAAACCCCGATCGCGCATGTCGAGCAGATGCTGAAACGGGTGCGGGCGTACAAGGGTTAGCGCGCATCCTCCAGGATCATGTCGGAGGCTTTTTCGGCGATCATGATCGTCGGTGCGTTGGTATTGCCCGACATCAAATCCGGCATCACAGAGGCATCGACGACGCGCAGGCCTTCGATGCCGCGTACCCGCAGCCGCTGATCGACTACTGCAAGCGGATCGTTGCCCATCCGGCAGGTCGATGTCGGATGATAGACCGTACTGCCGGTACGGCGGCAGAACTCCAGCAAATCCTCGTCGCCCACGACCTTCGCACCGGGATCAATCTCCTCGACGCAATATGACCTCAGCGCCGGCGCCGCCAAAATCTTGCGCAGGATCTTGATCCCGTCGATGAAGGCCGAGCGGTCGGTTTCGGTCGCGAGATAGTTGATGCGGATCTCCGGCGGGACCGTCGGATCCGCGCTTTTGATGCGCAGCGAACCGCGGCTCTCGGGGCGGAGCTGGCAGACCGACGCCGTGAAGCCGGAAAACGAGTGCAGCTTTTCGCCCATCTTGTCGGTCGAGAACGGCAGGAAATGGATCTGGATATCGGGCGTTGCCAGGCGCGGATTGGTCTTGAAGAACGCGCCGGATGTACCCGCCGCGATCGTCAGCGGACCCTTTCGTAACGCAGCATATCGCATGCCGGCCATCGCCCGGCGAAGCGGGTGATTGACGATATCGTTGAGCGTGACGCGCTGGGCGCAACGTGTCACCAGGCGAACCTGCATGTGATCCTGCAGGTCGTTGCCGACGCCGGGCGCATCGAGCACGATGTCGATGCCGTGCTGCTTCAGGAGATCCGCAGGTCCGACGCCGGAGAGCTGCAGCAATTGCGGCGAGTTATACGCGCCGCTGGAGACCAGGATTTCCCGTCGAGCCCGCACCGTGCGCAACCGGCCGTCCTGTTTGTATTCGACTGCGCGGGCGCGGCGCCCCTCGAACACAATGCGCTGTGCCAGCGCCGAGGTCTCGATATGCAGATTGCCGCGCCTCCTCGCGGGACGAAGATAAGAGAACGCGGTACTCGCGCGTCGACCACGCCGTGTCGTGGTCTGGAAGAACCCGGCGCCTTCCTGGCGCGCGCCGTTGAAGTCGGGATTGGTCGGGATGCCCACTTCCGCCGCGGCGACGACAAAGGCTTCCGACAGCGGATCGGCGTGGCACCCGTCGGAGACCGGTAGCGGGCCGCCGACGCCGTGATATTTATCCGGTCCCCGCTGCTGGTTTTCGGCCTTCGCGAAATAGGGCAGCACGTCGTCAAAACCCCAACCGGCATTGCCGCGCTGGCGCCAGCGATCGTAATCCTCGTGCTGGCCGCGCACGTAAAGAAGGCCGTTGATCGAACTCGAGCCGCCGAGCACCTTTCCGCGCGGCTGGAATACCCGCCGGCCGTTCAATCCCGGCTCGGGTTCGGTCTGGTACATCCAGTTTACGGATTTTTCCTTGAACAATTTTCCGTAGCCGAGCGGCACGTGAATCCAGATGTTGGTATCCTTCGGTCCGGCTTCGAGCAGCAGCACCGAATGTTTGCCGTCCACGCTCAGGCGGTTGGCGAGCACACAGCCGGCCGAGCCGGCACCGACGATAACGTAGTCGTATTCGGAAATATCATTGGTATTGTTCATTGATTTCCCCCGGCGGTAGT
>JBJMTR010000384.1:0-12141 GCA_045811565.1 Bradyrhizobium sp. | reverse complement strand
CTTTGGATGCGTGAAAGCTTTGCAGCGAAACGCCGGGACGCAGCACAAGAACATCGTTGGCCGCATCGCGCGGCAACGTCGCGGCGATGATCAGGCCGGGCGTCTCTTCGTTGCCCGGCACGTCCTTGAGGGAATGCATCGCCGCCTGTAATTCGCCGGCCAACATCGCCTCGCGGATCTCGGCGACGAACGCGCCGCCCTTGCCGCCATGGCGCAGCAATTTGCTGGTCTGGTCCTGATCGCCCCGGGTGTCGAATCTGACGATTTCAACGCCCAGCTCCGGAGAGCAGGCACGCAGCAGCCGCGCCACCTCCTCGGTCTGCGCCAGCGCCATTGCGGTCTTGCGCGTGCCGATGCGTAAGCTTTGTCCTGACACAACGTCTCCGTCGAAAAGGCGATGGACAGCGAGGGGATTAAAGCAAAAGATCAATCAAAACAATGGTTTTTGCCGATCTCAGACGGCACTGACCGGCAAATACGACCGCTGTTCAAACCCGCTTTCTGCTTTCTGGTCCGTTCCGGGGCGTTCCAATCGCCTGTTCGCGGCGGCCCGCGTGCGCCGCGTGCTGCGATGGTAGGTCGGCCCTGCCATATCCTTAGGTCCGCTCGCAGTGGATGAGCATCGCCCCATCCTCCGATCGAATGACGCGGCAGGGGGATGTTTAGCGTCATATTCTGGCGCAGCTCATGGCCTCGCCTGTTGGTCAGACATCCAGATGAGCGGACAAAGCAGGGAACAATGATGAACAGCCATATGAAGCGAATTTCGATCGTGACGACGCTTGCGGCAGGATTCATTTTCGTAGCGGCCACCGACGGAGCGTTCGCTCGGGACAACACCGGGACACGCCCCACCAGCACTGCCGCAGGAAAGCCCTTCAACGTTAATGGTGGTACGGGCAAAGGAGTCGGCGGTGAGGCCAATACCGGTTTGGGCGGCTCTGCCGGTGGAGGTGCTGTCCGACCCCGACCCTCTCACGCTCACCGTCCGTGGGAAAAACATTAGTTTTGCTGGTCATCGCAGACCAATCGGACGCGCGGATCGCGTCCGATTGGCTGCGTTGGTGGGTGAGATGTTTCTCTTCCGTCTTCGAGAGGCGTAATCCGGATCCAACATTGGGGCATCCGGCGGAGGCCCGACGGCTCAGGCGAACGCGAACTGCTTCGGCAGCGGGATCCTTCCGCCAATAACACGGGCGACGGGAATAAACCCATCGCCCGCGCGATCAGTTGCAGAGGTCACCAAGCAAAAAAGTCATAGACGGCTTCCACCGTGTGTTCCACGGCGTTAGCCGCGCCCTTAACGCCGTCTTTGGCGAGGCCAATCCCAGCAGCAATGGGAGGGGCGATGGTGAGGACTCCTACTGCCGCTGCACCTCCATAAACGACCTTGCCGGCAGTTTTCAGAGCATCCTCACCTGAAACCGTAATCGACCCGGGACCTGTGGTGACGTTGCCCGCTTTCGGCGTCGGCGCAACGCTGACGACCGGGCTGGGGATCGGATGGATGGTGTTTGCGGGCGGCGTGACACCGGTCGGGCTTGCCGAAGCGACAGGTTTGCTTGTATCGGTCTGAGGTGGCTTTGCGCCGGTCGTCTCAACAGGCTTGCCGACGGGGGCCGTCATCTTTTGCTTGCCGTCACCAAGCCGCTCCCGGTCCCGGCCCCACTTTTCATGCTTGTGGTCCTGCGCGTTGCGATACTTGTCGCCACGATCAGTCCTGCCGCCACGATCGGTTGTGGGCTTGCGATCAAACTTGTCGCCGCCACGACGCTCAGCGACGATCGGACGAAAGTTGTTCTGAACTGGATTGGCATTGGTGCGCCTGGCGTCACCGCCGGTACCTTGGCCGGAATTGTTACCGCCATGATGCCCGCCACCGTTGCCGTCATGATTACCGGCACTGGCGCCTTGCGCGGCGGCAAGCAGAAGGATGCCAGCCGCAAGCGTTGCGATGGAGGCGGTCGATCTTACGCGTATGAACTTTCTCATGGTTCACTCTTTCTGTTCGTTTCGCAGATTCCAAATGGTCTGCGGCTGGTTGCCGATCTCGTCCCCGCCGCTACAGTGACGCCACGTTGAGCGTTTTGCGTCCTTCGATTGGAGGAGGCAGTTGGCACGTCCCCGTGATGATGGATCAACTCGGCGTTATCCAATTGATTTCATAACGCGACCGGAAGCATCTTTTGAAAGGCGGCCGGACTTCCGCCGCACGCCGCCAGTTCAGGAACTGAATCGCGCCAATACCGATGTTGGACTAGCGACTTATGCCGTTGCCGCGGCTAGAGCGTGACGACTTTTCTTCGAATCGTCATCCCGCTCTATCTTCTTGCTTAAGCATGATCTCCGCGCAAACGCTTTGCGTTTGTCGCGAGCGAAAACCGGTAGCCATTTTTCCGGATCATGCTCTAGCCTTGGCAGCCGGCAGCCGCCTGATCCGGGTTACATCTTCCTCCAGTCTCCCGCGCCTTCGAATGCCGCGGCGGCGCGATAGATGGTCGGCTCGTCGAAATATTTGCCGATCAGCATCAAGCCGATCGGCAGACCGTTGCTCATGCCACAGGGCAGACTCATGGCCGGATGTCCGGTGGCATTGAACGGCGCCGTGTTGGGGACCATTTCGAACGCGCGCTGGATGTAGAGTTCACGCGGCGCGTCGGGCGGCGGCAATGGCGTCGCCTTCATCGGCAAGGTCGGCATCAGCAGCAGATCGTAATTGCTCATCGCCGCATCATAGGCGGTGCGCAGCTTGCGGTTCAGGTTTTGCGCCTTGGCGTAGAAATGCCCGCGATAGTGTTTTGAAAAATACTGGCCGAGCAGCATCGTGATCTTGAGGCTGTCGGACAGTTCGTCGGCGCGATGGCGCCAGGCGGAATGCGCATCGAGCAGCGTGGTGTTGTAGAGACCGCGCCAATTGGTCCCCATGCCGTTGCCCTTCATCATGAACTCGGTGGCGCCTTCGGCGGCGATCGGCAGCCAGATCGCCGGCGCTACGAGATGCATCGGGACGGAAATTTCATCGACGCTCGCGCCGAGTTTTCGGAACAACTCGGCGCCCGCCTTGACCTTTGCGTCAACATCGGATTCGGAGCTCGGATGTCCGAATCCCTCGCGCACGATACCGATGCGCAATCCCTTGACGCCGCCGCCGAGCTCCGCCGTGTATTTTGCAACCTTGGGCGCGTTTTGCCTGGGGTCCAGCCCATCCGCCCCCGCCAGCACCTCAAGCAGCAGCGCGTTGTCATGCACGTTGGCCGTCATCGGGCCGGTGTGATCGATGGTGAGTTCGATCGGCATCACGCCGGTGTAGGGGACCAGCCCGTAGGTGCCCTTCATCCCGTAGGTGCCGCTGAAAGCAGACGGGATGCGGATCGATCCGCCCTGGTCGCCGCCGATCGCCATATCGGCCTCGCCAGTCGCGACCACCACGGCGCTGCCCGACGACGAGCCGCCGGCCGAATAACCCATTTTGTGCGGGTTATGCACCGGACCGGCAGCGCAGGTATGGCTGCCGCCGGAAAAGCAGAAATACTCGCAATGGGTCTTGCCGACGATGGTGCCGCCGGCATCGAGAATGCGGGTCACGATGGTCGCATCGGTATCGGGCGTATAACCCTCGAGTGTCGAGGCGCCGTTCATCATCGGCACGCCGGCGAGGCAGACATTGTCCTTCAACGCGATCTTCTTGCCCGCAAGCTTGCCGTCGGCTGCGCCCTTGATCTCGGTCCTGACATACCAGGCGTTGTGCTTGTTCTCCTCGCCCTCGGGACGATAGCCGGGCGTGCGCGGATATTTCACTGCCGGGACGTAATCCGGCATGGCGTCGACCGCGTCGTAAGCGGCATAGTTCGCCTGCATCAGTGCATCATAGGACTTAAGCTCCTCGTCGCCCATATGCATGCCGAGGTCTTCGGCGACGCTGCGCAGTTGATCGAGCGTGGGTCTGCGGACTGCCATGGCTTCTCTCCCTCTGATACGCCCGCGTTGCTTCGGGCCTTAGGTTGCGATTCCGACGAATTCTCCAACGAGACTTGCATCGCCGAGATCATCCGGCGCTACTTCCCGCGTGATCGTACCCTTCTGGATGATGAGGATTCGCTGCGAGAGCGCGGCGATGAAATCGAGATTCTGCTCGACCAAAATCATGGTCAGCCCGCTTTTGGCACGCAGTCGCAGCAAGGTTTCGACGATCTCGTCGATGATGGAAGGCTGAATGCCTTCGGTTGGTTCGTCCAGCAGGACGAGACGCGGATCGCCGCACAGGCAGCGCGCAATCGCCAGCAATTGCTGTTCGCCACCCGACAACGCGCCGCCGGCGCGGTCGAGCAGCACCTTGAGGCGGGGAAATTCCTCCAGCACGGTAGCGATGATGTCCTGCTCAGGACCCGCTTGCGTACTGCAGCCCATCCGTAGATTGTCGTGGACGGTGAGAGCCGGGAAAATCTCGCGGCCCTGCGGCACATAGCCGAGCCCGAGCCGCGCGCGGCGATAGGGCTCGATCGCGGTCACGTCGTCATGGCCGAACAGCACGCGTCCGCCGGTCGCCGGCAGGAAACCCATCAGCGCTTTCAAGAGCGTCGTCTTGCCCATGCCGTTGTGACCGAGGATTCCGATGAATTCGCCCTCGTTGACGGAGAAGCTGATCCCGTTGAGGATCGGAATGCGGCCATAGCCCGTTCGGAGTCCCTGCACATCGAGCATCATGCGGCCGCCTGTTTGCCAAGATAGATGTCGCGCACCTGCGGATTTCGCATGATGTTTTCGACCGCATCCTCGACCAGCACGCTGCCCTGATTGAACACTGTGACCTGCTTGGCGATCATGCGGATGAACTGCATGTCGTGCTCGACGACGATCAGGGCTTTGGTGCGGTTGATCTCGCGCACCAGTTCGGCGGTCTTGTAGACCTCCTCATGAGTCATGCCGGCGGCTGGCTCGTCCAGCAGAATCAGTTCGGGGTCGGTCGACAACACGAGGCCAAGTTCGACCCATTGCCGTTGCCCGTGAGCGAGTTGGCCGACCAGGCGCCCGGCCGCACCGGTCAAACCGATCCGCTGCAGCATCTCGTCGACGACGCGCGTCGCCTGCTCACCGGAATGGATACGGCTTGTCGCGAGCCAGATGTTTTCACGCACCGTGAGACCATCAAACACGCTCGGCACCTGGGTCTTGATGCCGATGCCGAGCCGCGCGATTTCGTGGGCGTGGGCGTTGGAGATGTCCTGGCCGCGGAACAGCACATGGCCGTGGGTCGGCTGCAGTTGTCCGGTCAGCATCTTGAAGAACGTGCTCTTGCCGGCGCCGTTCGGGCCGATCAGGCAACGCAGCTCACCTTCGGCCAGCGTGAAGTTGACATGGCGGACGGCGCGAACGCCGCCGAAATGCATGCTGAGATCGTGAGTCTCGAGAAGCGGCGCGGCCATCATCCCTCCTCCGCGCGTTTGGGCTCAAGCCTCGTCTTCGTGCGCCGTGCCCGCGAAGACAGCCATTCACCCAAGTCGCCCAACGTCGGCACCAACCCCTTCGGCACCAGCAGCACAAACGCAATCAGGATGACGCCGAGGATCAACGGCGCGTTGGCAAAAATCTTTGCCCACCAATCCGAACCGCCGCTCGGCTGATTGGCGCCGAGCGCGGTGCTGAGCCACTGGATGCCGATGCAGCCGACGATCGGGCCGATCAGCGTGCCACGACCGCCGACGATGACCCAGATGATGATCTGCGCGGATTGCGCCAGGCCGAAGATCGTGGGGCTGACGAAATTTCCCCAATTGGCGAACAGGCAGCCGGCAAAGCCGGCCAGCGCGCCGCCGATGGTGAAGGTCGCCAATTTGTAGGCGCGCGGATCGTAGCCAAGCAGTTCGGCGCGCCGTTCGTTTTCCCTGATACCAACGATGACGCGGCCGAAGCGGCTCGCCAGCAAAAGCCGCAAGCCGAAGTAGGTCGCGAGCAGCGAGGCGGTCGCGAGGTAGAACATGCCCTCAAGATCGATCGGCGCCGCCTTGTTACCGGGGAAATTGAGCGGCGGGATGCCGGGAATGCCGTTGAAGCCGCCGAGCCGCGCCGAACCGATGCGGAATTCCGGGCCAGCGGTCGAATTGATTGAATTGAACAGGATCAGCGTCACCGTCAGCGTGATGACGCCGAGATAGACGTCGCTGATGCGGCCATAGAACATGAAATAGCCGAGCAGCGCCGCGAACGCCGCCGGCAGGACGATCGCGAGCAAGAGCGGGATCGTGCTCTCGCCGATGTTGAACATTGCGATGGCGTAGGTATAGGCGCCGAGGCCGAAGAAGGCCGACTGCCCGAAACAGAGAATGCCGCCATAGCCCCAGATCAGCGCCAGGCTGAGCGCCAGGATCGCCATGATCACGTAGACAGTGAGTTCGAGCACGACATCGAGCTCGAAGAAACGCGGTACCAGTACCAGGAACGCCGCGCCGATCACGCCGACGAGACCAAGGCCGAGAAGATTGAGCGCGCGGGCGTTCATAGCCCTCTCCGGAAAAAGCGGCCGGTGATGCCTTGCGGCAGCAGACGGATCAGGACAATGGCGGCGCCGAGCAATGCCACCTCGCCAAACACCGGCGTGGTGACAAAGGTGGCGACCTGATTGATCGTGCCAAACAGCGCCGATGCGGAACCCGTGCCAGAGAGAACAGCAGCGCCGCCGCCGATCACCGTGATGAAGGACTTTGCGACATAGGCGACGCCGATGGTCGGGAACACGCCGGAGACCGGCGCCAGCACCGCGCCGGCGAGGCCCGACAGCGCGGCGCCAATACCGAACGTGATGGCATAGACGCGCGGCGGATTGACGCCGAGCGCCGCCGCCATGTTGGCATTCTGCATGGTGCCGCGGGCGATCAGGCCGAGCCGCGTCCAGCGCATCGTCGCGAAGATCGCAGCCATAACGACGATCGCGACTGCAATCACGAACAGCGTGTAGGCGCTGGTACGGTAGGCGCCGATCTCGAAGCTGCCAAGCGGCGCCGATATGCCGACCGTGGTATTGCCGAAGATCGCCGTGGTCAGTCCGACCAGGAAGAGGCTAAGGCCCCAGGTGGCCAGCATGGTGTCGATCATACGGCCATAGAGAAAGCGGATGATGGTGCGCTCGACGATCACGCCGATGATGCCGACCACGACGGGTGCAACCACCAGCATCGACAGCCAGATGCTGACACCATGGCCGGTCGAGACGATCGCGGCATAGCCGCCGAGCATCAGGAACTCGCCATGCGCGAGATTGATGACGCGCATCATGCCGAAGATGATCGCGAGCCCGACACTGATCAGCGCCAGGCTGGCTATCGCATAAAGGACCTGGATTGCCAGGAGAGCAACGAGATCCACGTTCACCTTTCCCAAGCAGGATTTGACGGCTGAATGGTCCTCAAATCTTGATCACATACTGCTGGTTGTCGTTCGGGTTCTTGATGAGGTCACATACGGCTGCGGTATCCGCCGGCTTCTGCTGGGCGAAGTCTTCCAGCACCTTGAGCTTCTTGTCGCTGACCTCCGCGATGTGGACGTCAAGCACGCAATGATGCGTCGGCGGGTCGATCGTGACCTTGCCGGAGGGCGCATCGATGCGGATCCCGGTCTCCAGCGCCTCGATGACCTTGATCCGGTCAATGCTCCCGGCCTTCTTGACCGCCTCGGCCCACAACCGGAACCCCTGATAAGTCCCCATCGCGAGTTCGGTGATGTTGGGATAGTCGGCGCCGAAGCGTTTGTGGAATCCGGCCACGAACTTCTCGTTGACCGGGTTCTTCAGGTCCTGGAAGTAATTGTAGCAAACCAGCATGCCGTTACATTCGTCGGGCGACAGCACGATGTGCTCGTTGCCGACGGCAAAGGTGGTCGAGGCCATCGGAATGCTCTTGCGCATGCCGGCCGCCGCCCATTGGCGGTAGAAGGAAATATGCGCGCCGCCAACCAGCGCCGACCAGACGAAATCCGGCTTCGCCGCCTGGATCTTGGAAATGGTTGGACCGAAATTGGTGACGTCGAGCGGAAAGAAATCGATCGAAGGCACCTCGCCGCCATTTTCGAGCGCGTATTTCTTCACCCATTGCGAAGTGATCTGGCCATAATTGTAGTCGGCCGCAACAACGTAGACCTTCTTGCCCCATTTCTTCATGGCGTAAGGCACGAGCTTTTCCACGGTCTGCGCCGGGGTCACGCCGGTGTCGAACTGATTGCGATCGCAGACGCCGCCTTCATACTGGGTGTTGTAGAAATAAAGCGTCTTGAAGCGGTCGAGCACGGGGCGGATCACCTCGCGCGACGCCGAGGTGATGCCGCCATGAACGACAGCGACTTTGTCCTTCAGCGCCGCCTGCTGCGCGAACTGGGTGTAAAGCTGCATGTTCGACTGGGTGTCGTAGTTGATCAGCTTAATCTGCCGCCCGAGCAGCCCGCCGGCTGCATTGGCCTCTTCGACGGCGAGCGTCAGCGCATCGACCATCGGCTTGCCATAGATATCAAGGCCTCCGGAGAGATCGTGGATGCTGGCGACATTAATCGGATCTTCCGCCCAGGCGTACGAGGAAAACATGCCGGCGGCAGCGGTAGCGGCCGTAGTCTGTAAGAACTTCCTGCGATTGACCTTCATTGCCGTAGCCCTCCTCGGTTGCCGATACTTGATGAGACCCCAATCAAAGGTGGTGCAAATCGCGCGCCAGCGCCGGATTTTGTCCCGTTTGTGCTAGTTCAGCTTCCAATCCCCGCCGGCCTCGATCGCCGCCGCCAGCCGTATCAGTGTCGCCTCCTCGAAATGGCGTCCGACGAGCATCAACCCGACAGGCAAACCATTGACGCGGCCGCATGGCATGGTGAAGGCAGGATGTCCGGAGACGTCGAATGAACAGGTGTTTGCCTGCATATTGAGCGCGGTATCGATGACGGTGTTCAGCGGCGCGTCGGCCGGGGGGATCGGCGTTGCGGTGAAGGGAATGGTCGGCATGGCCAGCACGTCGAATTTCTCCAGCGCCTCGTCATAGGCGCGGCGCAGCAGCACGCGCAGATTTTGTGCCTTCGAATGATAACGCCCGTGGTAGTTGCGATGCAAATACTCGCCGAGCATCAGCACGAGTTTTACGGTCGGCGACACGTCATTGATCCGCGTGCCCAGGCCGCGCGCAAAGGCCTCCTGCATCGACAGCGGATAGTAACCCTGGATGTTGTTGCCGACGCCGTATCCTTTCAGCATCATCTCGGCAGCACCTTCCAGGATAATGCCACTCCAGACATGCGGGCCGTCAAGGTGCCAAGGCACCGAAATTTCCTCAGCTCCGACGCCAGCCTTCGCAAGCGCGGCAACGCTCTGCCGCACTTTCTCATTGACCGCGGGATCGCTCTCGGGATGACCAAAGCCTTCGCGCAGGATGCCAATGCGCAATCCTCTCGCCGATGCGCCAAGTGCTCCCATATAGTCGCCGGTGCGCGCGGAAATCGTTCGAGTATCCCAGCCGTCATGGCCTGCGATAACTGTCAGCAATCGTGCCACATCTTCCACCGACGCACATATCGGTCCGCAATGATCGACGGAATAGCTGATCGGCATCGAGCCCGTGGTCGGCACCAGACCCCAAGTCGGCTTCAGTCCATAAACGCCACACCAGCTTGACGGCGTGCGGATCGATCCGCCCTGGTCGCCGCCGAGCGCCATCGGCACCTCGCCGGCCGCCACCAGAGCGGCGCTGCCGCCGGATGAGCCGCCGGCACTGTGGGCTGGATTATGCGGGTTGCGTATGACGCCGCCGGCACAAGTGTGGCTCGCGCCGGAGAAACACAGATCCTCGCATGCCGCCTTGCCGGCGACCGTACCGCCGGCGTCAAGGATCCGCGTCACCACCGTGGCATCGAACTCGGGCACATAACCCTCAAGCAACGCCGAACCGTTCATCATGGGCACGCCGGCGACGCAGATGTTGTCCTTAATCGCGACCTTCTTGCCGCTCAGCAGGCCTTCGCTGCGGCTCCTGATCTCCGTCTTCCAGTACCAGGCGCCGTAAGGATTCTCCGAGACAGGCGGCCGGTAGCCCGGCGAGCGCGGCGGTACAGGCGCCAGCGCAGGCGGCACCAACTCCTCAAGCCGGCCGTACGACGCCAGAGGTCCCTTGAAGGCCTCTCGAAAGCCCGCAACGTCGTCGGCGGTAAGCGCCAGGCCGAAATCCGCCGCAAGACGATCAATCTGATGCAACGTCGGAAGGCGGACTACCATGCTTCACCCATCTCTCGTTTCGGAACGCAACGAACAGCCAGACAAACGAAAAAAGCCACCCGTGGCCCAAGAAGGCCCCGAATGGCATCCATGCCGTCGCTATCAGTGGTCGCGTAGGTCTACAGTGCAGAACGAAATCTTGAGGTAGTTACCCAGACATCATCGGCTGCGCAAAAACTCGTTCGTGATGCACGTATTCACGTACGGCAAGAGTGTGACTTAGCGCCGACGGGCTTGTCAATCAGAGGCTGGCACCTTTTTTGTGCTGCGGGAGCACAAACGACACGCAATGCCTGACGATTGCCTCGTGACATCTGGAGATTATTGCGATCAGATCATTCTCCGTACAACTCCTGTAGGTCGTTCTCATGACCAGGCCGTCGATCCCTCTCGGTCTCGTTTTTTCGCGAAGCGGACCTTACGCCATGATGGCGCGCGAGATGGAAAAGAGCGCGCTGATGGCGGTGGACGAAGTCAATCAGAGCGCAGAATTCGATTTCACGTTCACCCCGCATTTGCGCGATCCCGGCGGCGTGGTCGCCGCCTATCACACGGCCTGCGATGATCTCATTCGCAGCGAGCAAGTTCATCACATCGTCGGCTGTTACACCTCGGCGTCGCGCAAGCAGGTCATCCCGATCGTCGAACGCACCGAGCGGCTGCTCTGGCATCCAGCGCGCTACGAAGGATTCGAGAGCAGCGACAACGTCATCTACGTCGGCGCCGCGCCCAACCACACTGTGGTGCCGCTGGTGCGGCATATGCTCGATCAAATTTCGAGCGACGTGTTCTGCGTCGGGTCCAATTATGTCTGGACGTGGGAAACCAACCGGGTGATCCGGGAAATCGTCACCAGCGCGGGCGGCCGCGTACTGGCAGAGCGTCTGCTGGAGCTTGGCGAGACATCGGTCGATCACATCGTCAGCGAGGTGATTGAGCGGAAGCCGCCGGCGGTGTTCAACACGCTGGTCGGCGAATCCAGCTATGTCTTCATGCGCGCGCTGCACGATGCGAGCACGCGCGCGGGACTTACAGTTCCCGTGCTGAGCTGCAGCCTCTGCGAGCCAGAGCTCAAGCTGATCGGATCGGCGGCGTCCGCCGGATGCATCACCTCGTCAGCCTACTTCGAAAGCATAGAGCGAGAGGAAAATCGCGCATTCGTCGCGCGCTGGAAGGCGCGGCATGGCGACGACAGCCATCCGTCGGTCGACGGGCAATCGACCTATGTCTGCGTCATGCTGCTGGCGCGCGCCATCCGCCGCGCCGGCACGACGGACGTCAATGCTGTCAGGCGCGCTGCAGCAAATCATCGCTACGATTCTCCGCAAGGCCCGATTTGGGTCGATCCCGACAACAATCATTGCTTCCTGACTCCGCGTCTGGCGCGTGCCGTGCATAGCGGCCAATTCAAGATACTCTGGGAAGCCGATGCTCCGCAGAGGCCGGATCCGTATCTTTCGAACCTCGATCTCTCGACGATTGGCGCACGGTCGCGGTTAGCCCATCTGCGGGTGGTGAAATGACAGCGATATCGCCCTTCTCGGTCCGCGGCCGTCGCGCTCTCATGGTGATGCGGGATGAGCGCGATATTTCCATGCTGCGCCGCCAGCTCGATCGCCTGGGCATGACCGTCACCGAACACGATCCTGCTGAGGCCGCGCATCCGGAGAATCCGGTCGATGTCATCGTCTTGGACGCCGACAGCATTCCGATCAAAAGCGAGCAGGCTACGACGTGGAAGGTCAACGCGCCGATCATCGCGCTGATCGGAACCGAGACGCCCAGCCGCCTGAAGTGGCTATTGGATCTGCAGCCGGCGTCGTTCCTGGTCAAGCCGTTGCGGTCGGCCGGACTTTACACCGCGCTGGTGGTCGCCTTCGATGCCGCGCAGCGGCGTCTGGAAGAAG
>JBJMTR010000383.1:0-7366 GCA_045811565.1 Bradyrhizobium sp. | reverse complement strand
GGTCTCAAGCTGCGGGCGAGCCGGCGGCGACGAATAGGACCCAAGCCCACGCCCTCCTCCTGAAACGCCCGAATTCGCGATCGGAGAGGACTGCGGCGCCGAAACTGCTGGCGGCGGCAAAGCCGAGGACTGGTACTGCGATTGCGGCCGCGCATATTGCGGCAGCTCGCGGCGCTCGACCTGCGGCGTAGGCGCCTGCGGCGCCGGCACCGAGCCGGTCGCCTGGGGTTCCGAGGCAAAGGGATTGGAGAAGGGATTTTGGGACAGGCGCGTCGACATGTCGGCGCTGCAGCCGGCAAAGCCAACGGACATCAGCGCCAGCACCGCGACGTGCGGCACGCGACGCGAGCGAAGCAACTCGACAATACCGGACATGGTTACTCACTCGTACGCAACAAATTACTGTTTTGAGTAAACACGTGCCGAGTAAATAACCGCTTAACCCTCCGAATAAGATGTTGGCGGGACCTGCCAATCCGTAGTTCTACAGTTCGCGGGCAATCCCCGGCAGCGCCGGCACGAAGCGGACGTCGACGAGCTCCTTGCGGGCGAAACCGGTCTCTGACCTGGTGAGACGGACCAGCGTCTGGGTGCCATGATGTGGTCCGACCGGTGCGATCAGGATACCGCCGACATCGAGCCGCTGCGTCAGGCTTTCCGGAATCTGCTCCATCGCCGCGGTGACGATGATGCGGTCGAAATTGCCGACGGCAGCCGGGACCTCGAAGCCATCCCCGAACATCACTTCGATATTGTGGTAGCCGAGCTTTTCGAGCCGCTCGCGGGCGGCATCTGCCAGCGTGCGGTATCGCTCGATGGTCAGGACATGCTTGCATAGCCGCGACAGAATCGCGGCCTGATAACCGGAGCCGGCGCCGATCTCGAGCACGCGGTGATCTCTGGCAAGCTGCAACTGCTCGGTCATGTAGGCGACCACGAAGGGCTGGCTGATGGTCTGCCCGCAGGCGATGCCGAGCGCGCTGTCGCGATAGGCATCGGCGCGATCGGGTGTTTCCACGAAGACTTCGCGCGGCACCTCTTCCATGGCGCGCAGTACCGCCTGATCGCTGATCCCCCGCCGCCGCAGGGTGAGCTGAAATTTCATTTTCTCGGGCGGTTCTGGAGTTGCGGTCATTTCGTTTTGTCAGCCTCCCAAAGCGGCAGTTTAGCGCGCATCGATCAAAACAGGTTTGAACTTCCCCGTTCATCCCTGTTCCGTCCTGGGAACAAGGACTTTGATTCCGCGTTAGACGCTTGGCCTTTCAGCCCCATATGGTGGGGACGGCGCATGATCGTAGCCCCTAAAGACGGCATATCCTCTAACGTTTTCATTGCGCCCGCGGGTGTTATTTGCGAGTTTGGCGGGACAGGCGAGGATTGCATCATGACTGCGACACGGCCGGCGGGCTGTTCTGTGTTTCTCGTCGAAGACGAGGTCATGATCCGGATGATGGTCGCCGATATGCTGGAAGAGCTGGGATACAGCGTCGCGGCCGAGGCCGGCGAAATCAGCGAGGCTGTGAAGCTTGCGCAATCCACCGAGTTCGACCTCGCGATCCTGGACGTCAACGTCAACGGCAAGGTGATTACGCCGGTCGCCGAACTGATTAACGCACGTAACCGTCCCTTCATTTTCGCAACCGGCTACGGCTCATCGGGCCTGCCGGAAGAATATCGCGACCGCCCCGCGCTGCAGAAGCCGTTTCAGCTGGAGACGCTGGCTCAAGTGATCACCAGCACGCTGAAAAGCGCCCCGGTTTAGGCGACCTACGGCGGGCCTCCCTCCGCTCGTCGTCACCCGCGAAAGCGGGTGATCCAGTATTCCAGAAACCCTAGCGACAGAATCGAGAAGCCGCGGCCTACTGCATGCCCGCATGCGCGGGCATGACGACCCAGTGTGGTGCTGCACCAACTCACGCACGCCTACTTCAACGTCGCGGTCAGCGCTTCCGAGAACGCTTCATCCGTACGATCGAGCCTTAGCGGCGTCACCGAAACATAACGTGCGGCGAGCGCAGCGAGATCGGTGCCTTCGGCCGGCGTGTCCATCATCGCCGTGCGTTCAAACCCGATCCAGAAATAGGGATTGCCGCGACCGTCACGGCGCTGGTCGATTTTCAGAAAACCGAGATTGCGCTTGCCCTGCCGGGTGACGCGAATGCCCTTGACCTCGTCGGGCCCGCAGGCCGGAAAGTTGACATTGATCACGGTGTTCCTGGGAACGCCGGCATCTATCACCT
The DNA here is from genome assembly GCA_045811565.1 of Bradyrhizobium sp. GTDB lineage: Bacteria > Pseudomonadota > Alphaproteobacteria > Rhizobiales > Xanthobacteraceae > Bradyrhizobium. Next base: position 5,126 of record JBJMTR010000383.1, on the reverse strand, counting down.
TGCGCAGAATTTCGGGTCCGAATTTCAGCGCGGTTTCCCACGACGGCTTCTCGCGCGTCTCCTGGCTGAATTCCTGCGACAGCGCAAACGACGGCAATCCCAGGATGGTACCTTCCAGGGCGCCGGCGATGGTGCCGGAATAGACGACGTCCTCGGCGACGTTGCGGCCCTTGTTGACGCCCGACAGCACGAGATCCGGCAGCTTCGCCCCCAGAATGTGGCGCGCGCCCATGATCACGCAATCGGTCGGCGTGCCCCGCACGGCAAAATGGCGCGGGCCGATCTCGCGCAGCCGCAGAGGATCATTCAGCGACAGCGAATGGGAGACGCCGGACTGATCGAGCTCCGGCGCCACGATCCAGACGTCGTCGGATAGGGCGCGCGCGATCTCCTCGACGATCTTCAGGCCGGGAGCATGGATGCCGTCGTCATTGGTACAAAGAATTCGCATCCGTCAAAATGCCTTTGGTTTCGATTGCAGGCTGATCTTCACTACTGGCGCGCGTCTTAACCGGCTATCGCTGCGGAGGCAAACCCGGGCAATTGCTTCGTTTACCGCCTCAGCCGAACGCGCCAGGGACGCGCAAACTTTGCACTGCCGGTGAACCGCATCTGAAGTTTTGGCGCCGGCGGCTTTGGCGTTGCAACGGGCTCGGGATTCGGCGGCGCAGCACCATTGCTGTCCCTGGCAGGCAGAACGATTGCTTCAGGCGACGGCGGAGCGGGCTTGCGAGGTGGCTCGGGGAAGCGCTGCCGCGCGATGGAGAGCGCTTTGTCAAAGTCCTCGATGTTGAGCCATTTCAGAGCGCGGAGGCTTTCCAGCACATCGTCTTCCCATAGCTGGGAGGCCTCGATATCGAATTTGCCCTTCTGCTTTTGATCGCACGCCTGCACGCCGTAGCCGGTGACGGCCCATTGTCTTCCCACCCAATAGATATCGCGATGCAACGCCATTCCGCGGGTTTGCTCTTATTTGTCGTGCTGGATCACCTTGAGGCCGCCCATATAGGGCTGCAGCACATCGGGCACGGCGATCGAGCCATCTTGCTGCTGATAGTTTTCCATCACAGCGATTAGGGCGCGGCCGACGGCCGTGCCGGAACCGTTCAGCGTGTGCACGAAGCGCGGCTTGCCGTCGGGCCCACGATAGCGCGCATCCATCCGCCGCGCCTGGAAATCGCCGCATACCGAACAGCTTGAGATCTCGCGATAGGCGCCGCCCTCGCCTTGTCCTGGCATCCAGACCTCGATGTCGTAGGTCTTCTGCGCCGAGAAGCCCATGTCGCCGGCACACAAGGTCATGACGCGGTAATGCAGATCGAGCTGCCGCAACACTTCCTCCGCGCAGGCCAGCATGCGCTCATGCTCGTCCTTGCTGGTTTCCGGCGTCGTGATCGATACCAGCTCCACCTTTGTAAATTGGTGCTGCCGGATCATGCCGCGTGTATCACGCCCCGCGGCACCTGCCTCAGCGCGGAAACACGGCGTCAGCGCTGTCAGCCGCATCGGCAGTTCTTTTTCGTCAACGATGGACTCGCGAACGAGATTTGTCAGCGATACTTCGGCTGTGGGAATGAGGCCCAGGCGCTCGCTTTTCAATCGGCCATCGGGAGCCGCGAGCAGTTCGCCTTTGATGGCCCAAAACTGATCATCCTCGAACTTCGGCAATTGCCCCGTGCCAAACATCACCTCATTACGCACCAAGAGCGGCGGATTGACCTCGATGTAGCCGTGTTCGTTGGTGTGGAGATCGAGCATGAACTGGCCGATCGCGCGCTCCAGCCGTGCCAGGCCTTTTTTCAGTACGACAAAGCGTGCGCCGGAAAGTTTGGCGGCGGTTTCGAAATCCATATAGCCAAGTGCATCGCCGAGATCGTCGTGCGGCTTCGGCGTGAAACCATAATCGCGCGCCTTGCCGAATACATGACGCTGCACGTTGCCGTGCTCGTCGGTGCCGTCAGGCACTTCCGGTGCGGGCAGCGGCAGATTGGGAATCGCCGCCAGTTCCTTGGCCAGTTCCTCGTCCGCAGTTTTGGCGTCTGCCTCAAGCCGCGGCATCGTGGTCTTGTGCTCGGCGACCTCCGCCATCAGTTTTGCCGCGCGCGCCACATCCTTTGCCTTCTTGGCGTCGCCGATCTCCTTGGAGGCCGCATTGCGCCGGGCCTGCGCCTGCTCGGAAGCCAAAATCGCCGCGCGGCGCTTTTCATCGATCCCAAGCAGCGACGCCGACAATGGTGCAAGCCCGCGCCGCTTCAGCGCGGCGTCGAAAGCCGCGGGGTAGTCTCGGATCGATTTGATGTCGTGCATGGGTATTGGTCCTGAATCGGCGCGATGCAAACTATCAGCGGATGTTTGACAGTTCGCGGCGCGCCTCCACTATCACACCCGTCAGCGTCCGCGAAGGCGGGCGATCCAGTATTCCAGAGGCGTCCGACATCGATCCATAAGCTGCCGCTTACTGGATATACCCCAGCCTTCGCGAGGTATAACGGCCTCAAGATGGGACCGGTTGCAGCCCTACTCCGCCGGGTTGGCTGCAGGCGGCGCGCCCGTGGAGGTCTGCGCAGCCGTCGCCTTCTTTTCGACGATGCGCACGGCGACGATCGCCCCTTCGTAGAGCGCCAGCAAGGGGATCGCGAGCGACGCCTGGCTCAGCACATCCGGCGGCGTCAAGACGGCGGCGATGATGAAGGCGATGACGATGAAATAGCGCCGCTTCTCGCGCAGCATCTTTGAAGTGACGATGCCGATACGGCCCAAAAGCGTCAGGATCACCGGCAGCTGGAACGCGATGCCAAATGCAAAGATCAAGGACATCATCAGCGACAGATATTCGCCGACCTTGGGCAACAGCTGAATCTGCGCGGACTCCGCGCCGCCCATCTGCTGCATGCCGAGCGAGAATCGCACCAGCATCGGCAGCACCACAAAATAAACGAGGAGCGAGCCGAGCACGAAGAATACCGGGGTTGCGACCAGGTACGGCAGGAACGCGTTGCGCTCGTGCTTGTAGAGGCCCGGCGCGACAAACTTGTAGATCTGCGTCGCTACGATCGGAAACGAGATAAAACCGGCGCCGAACAGCGCCAGCTTCAACTGGGTCAGGAAATACTCCAGGAGCGCGGTGTAGATGAATTTCGAATTCTCGGGCCCGGCGACCCAGACGAACGGCCACACCAGCACGTTGTAGATCTGCTTGGCGAAGAAGAAACAGAAGATGAAGGCAACGCCAAAGCCCAGCAACGCCTTGATCAGCCGCGAGCGCAACTCGATCAGATGGTCCATCAGCGGAGCTTTGCTGGCCTCGATATCTTCGGTGCTCATGACGCTTTGGCGTCCTTAAGCACATCCGGCTCGGCCGGCGGGACAACCTGCGGCGCAGGCTCAGCCTTAGCTTCAGCTTCGCGGGTGATCGCCAAAGGCTCGTTCGCGGCGGTATGCGCCTCGACCTCGACGAAGGTTTCCGCCGTGGGCGCGGCCGGCGTCGTCGGTGTCACCTGTGCATCGCTATTCGATGTCACCGGCGCGTCAACCGCGGAAGCCACCTGAGCGTCGACGGGCTTGTCGATGTCGCCGATCTGCAAGGAGTCGCTGACGTCCTTTTGCAGCGAGGTCATGACATTGCCACTGGCGATACCGGTCGCGGCTTCCTTGACCTCGTCAAAACTTTTCTTGAGGTCGGCCATTTCGGCCTCGCGCATGGCTTCCTGGAACTGGCCCTGGAATTCGGCGGCCATCTTGCGCGCCTTGCCCATCCATTGCCCGACCATGCGGAGCACGCCCGGCAGCTCTTTCGGGCCGATGGCGATCAGCGCGACAACCGCGATGACAACCAGTTCACTCCACCCGATGTCGAACATTGATTTTTCCGCTCACGCGGGCTGATCGCGCCCCAATCCTTGTAGCAAGATCTGGGGCCGCCCGCGTCTTTTCTCAACCGGCGTTCATAGCGTTTTCAAACGAGGTGGACATCGGCTCGCGTGAAGTAAACGCGTCAAAACCACCACTCAGACAGCCTTGCTGCCAACGTCCGACCGCGCCGATGAGGGCGCCGCGTTGTGGTCGATGGTCTTCACCGGCTCGGGCTTTTCCGCAGTCTTGTCGTCGTCCTGCATGCCCTTCTTGAAGGCCTTGATGCCCTGCGCGACATCGCCCATCAGGTCAGAAATCTTGCCGCGGCCGAACAACAGCAGGACCACTGCGATCACGACGATCCAGTGCCAAATGCTTAGCGAACCCATCCTGCAACCCTCCAAACAAGGGGGCCGGCAACCCGACCCAAGCTTTGCCGGAAGGTAGGCCTGCGAGGTCTCAAAAACAAGGACCTCGGCCGCGGCAAATCGCTGTCGAAGCTAGGCATTATTGCTAGCCTTAACCTGCCGACGCGGGTCCTTGTGGTTATGTCTAATCGTTGCCGCTGCCGCTTTCCGGCTCGACGGTGGGCGCCAGGGTGAGTTCCAGATCACCGGGCTCCAGCGGGTCCTCGTCCTCGCGCAAGGCCGGGTCATCCGAGGGCGTTGGAACGTTGAATCCCGACGGCAGCCGTGAATCCAGTAGTCCCGTGCCTTTCAGTTCCTCCAGGCCTGGGAGATCGCCGAGCGCCTCCAGGCTGAACTGCGACAGGAACGCTTCGGTGGTGCCGAAGGTCAGCGGACGGCCCGGTGTCTTGCGGCGGCCGCGGGGGCGGATCCACCCCGTTTCCAGCAATACATCCAGCGTTCCCTTGGAGGTCACCACGCCGCGGATCTCCTCGATTTCCGCGCGCGTCACCGGCTGGTGATAGGCGATGATGGCAAGCACCTCGATCGCCGCGCGCGACAGGCGCCGCGTCTCCGTGCTTTCGCGCGTCATCAGCCACGCCAGGTCGCCGGCGGTGCGGAACGTCCATTTGTTGGCGACGCGAACCAGATTGACGCCGCGCGGGGCGTATTCCGCCTGCAGTTGCGCGAGCGCCGCCTTGATGTCCACGCCTTCGGGCATCCGCTTGGCCAACGCCGCCTGATCGATCGGCTCAGCGGAGGCGAACAGCAGCGCTTCCAAAAGCCGCAACTCTTCGGGCCGCGCAGTAGGATCGACGGAACGTTCCTCGGCATCTTCTATGCGTTTTTCCGCCAGGCTTGCCATGG
>JBJMTR010000382.1:0-10497 GCA_045811565.1 Bradyrhizobium sp. | reverse complement strand
TATCGAAACCGACAAAGCCCCGAAGGGACTGTCGGAAGACACCGTCCGCTTCATTTCCGCGAAAAAGAACGAACCGGCCTGGATGCTGGAATGGCGCCTGGAGGCCTATCGCCGCTGGCTGACCATGACCGAGCCGAAATGGGCGCGCGTCAACTATCCCAAGATCGACTACCAGGACATCTATTATTACGCGGCGCCGAAGCCCAAGAAGTCGATAGCGTCGCTTGACGAGATCGACCCGGAAATCCTGAAGACCTATGAGAAGCTCGGCATTCCCTTGCGCGAAGTCGAGATTCTCGAAGGCGTCGTACGCCCGGAAGGTGAGCGCAGGATCGCGGTCGACGCGGTCTTCGATTCGGTTTCGGTTGCGACCACGTTCCAGAAGGAGCTGAAGGCGGCCGGCGTGATCTTTATGCCGATCTCGGAAGCGATCCGCGAACACCCCGAGCTCGTGAAGAAGTATCTCGGCACGGTGGTGCCGACCTCGGACAACTTTTTCGCGACGCTGAACTCGGCTGTGTTTTCCGACGGCTCGTTCGTCTACGTGCCGCCGGGCGTGCGCTGCCCGATGGAGCTGTCGACCTATTTCCGCATCAACGAGCGCAACACCGGCCAGTTCGAGCGAACGCTGATCATCGCCGACAAGGGCTCCTACGTCAGCTATCTCGAAGGCTGCACCGCGCCGCAACGCGATGAGAACCAGCTGCACGCCGCCGTGGTCGAGCTGGTCGCGCTTGACGACGCCGAGATCAAATATTCGACAGTGCAGAACTGGTATCCCGGCAATTCGGAAGGTCTGGGCGGCATTTACAATTTCGTCACCAAGCGTGGCGACTGCCGCGGCAACCATTCGAAGATCTCCTGGACCCAGGTAGAAACCGGTTCGGCGATCACCTGGAAATATCCGAGCTGTATCCTGCGCGGCGACAATTCGCGGGGCGAGTTTTACTCGATCGCGATCTCGAACGGGCATCAGCAGGTCGATTCCGGGACCAAAATGCTTCACCTCGGCAAGAACACGACGAGCCGGATCATCTCCAAGGGGATCGCGGCCGGTGTGTCGCAAAACACCTATCGCGGGCTTGTTACCGCGCATCGGAAAGCCACCGGCGCGCGCAACTATACCGCCTGCGACTCGCTCCTGATCGGCGACAAATGCGGCGCGCATACCGTGCCTTATGTCGAAGCGAAGAATTCGTCGGCGACGTTCGAGCACGAAGCGACGACGTCGAAGATTTCCGAAGACGTGCTTTTCTACTGCACGCAGCGCGGATTGTCGCAGGAAGAAGCCGTCGGCCTCGTGGTCAACGGCTTTGTAAAGGACGTACTGCAGCAGCTGCCGATGGAGTTCGCAGTTGAGGCGCAGAAGCTGATCTCGATCAGCCTCGAAGGGTCGGTGGGATAAGAGCCCATCCTGAGCAGGCCGCGCAACGGCCTTCTCGAAGGACGGAAACAACATTGTCGGCAACGTCCTTCGAGGGGCGCCCATGGGGCGCTCCTCAGGACGCGGGCAAAACGGAAAGATTGTGATGCCATTACTTGAAGTCAAAAATCTGCAGGTCCGTGTCGAGGATCGCGAAATTCTCCACGGGCTGTCGCTCACCGTGAACAAAGGCGAGGTGCACGCGATCATGGGGCCGAACGGCTCTGGCAAATCGACGCTGTCTCACGTGATCGCCGGCAGGCCCGATTACGAAGTCACCGGTGGCCAGATCCTGTTCAAGGGCGAAGATCTCCTGGAGATGGCGCCGGACGAGCGCGCTGCGAAGGGCGTGTTTCTCGCCTTCCAGTATCCGGTAGAGATCCCGGGCGTCGCCACGATGAATTTCCTGCGCACCGCGTTGAACGCGCAGCGCAAGGCGCGCGGCGAGAGCGAGTTTTCGACTCCGGACTTTTTGAAGAAGGTGCGTGACGTCGCCAAGTCGCTGAACGTTCCGCAGGACATGCTCAAGCGCGGCGTCAATGTCGGTTTCTCCGGCGGCGAGAAGAAGCGCAACGAGATTCTGCAGATGGCGCTGTTCGAGCCGAGCCTTTGCATTCTCGACGAAATGGATTCCGGCCTCGACATCGACGCGCTGCGGATCGCCGCCGACGGCGTTAATGCGCTGCGCTCGCCTGATCGGGCCATGGTCGTAATCACGCATTATCAGCGGCTGCTCAATTACATCGTGCCCGATTTCGTGCACGTGATGTCCAAAGGACGAGTCGTCAAAAGCGGCGACAAGGAACTGGCGCTGGAGCTCGAGGCTTCCGGTTATACGCAGTTCGAAGACGCTGCCTGACGGCCGGAACGGATTTTGTGATGAACGTTGCTTTGGCAAAAACCGAGACCGGACGCCCGCTGAGCGACAGTTTTGCTGTCGCGCGTGACCGGCTGCCCGGTGCCGGCAAGATCGCCGACATCAGGCAGCGGGCCTTCGAGGCTTACGAACGCGCAGGGCTGCCGCACCGGCGGATCGAGGACTGGAAATACACCGACCTGCGCGCGCTGATGCGCGAGGTGCTGCCGCTCGCGCCGTTGCCGGATGCCGCGGGATTGTCGCGCGCTGGTGCTGCCCTGAAGCTGCATGCCATCAAAGGCGTGCGGCGGCTGGTGCTCGTCGATGGGGTGTTCGCGCCGAAACTGTCCGATACCGGCGGTACCGAAAAAGGGCTGACGATCCGCTCGCTGAGCAAGGTGCTGGAGGCCGGCAATAACCCGCTTCAGGCCGAATTGTTTGCGGCAGATGATTCCAATCCCATGGTCGCGCTAAACAGCGCAATGGCAACAGATGGTTTGGTCATCGAGGTGGCCGACGGCACGCGGCTGACGCAGCCGCTGCACATCGTCCACGTCGCCAGTGGCGGCACGCCAGCGGCCATGTTTACGCGCTCGCTGTTATGCCTGGGTCGGGATACCGGCGCGACGCTGATCGAAAGCCATATCGGTGCCGAGAGCGCAAAGGCCTACCAGGCCTACAATTGCCTGATTGTTTCAATCGGCGACAATGCGCGGCTCGACCATGTCCGTCTCATTGAAGACGGCCGTGACGCGTTCAACATTTCTTCGGCGGCCGTGACGCTCGGCGCGCATGCGCACTTGAATGCTTTTGGCATGACCACCGGCGCCAATGTCAGCCGTTACCAGATCACGATCACGTTTGCCGGCGAAGGTTCGCGCGTCGAAACCAACGGCGTTAATCTGATCAATGGCCGCCAGCACGCCGACACCACGTTGTTTGCGGATCACGCGGTGCCGAATTGCTCGAGCCGCGAGGTCTTCCGTGCCGTTGCCGATGACCGCGCCCATTCGGTGTTCCAGGGCCGTATCGTCGTCCGTCCCGGCGCGCAGAAGACGGACGCCAAGATGATGACACGGGCGCTGCTGCTGTCGGACGACGCCGAGGCCGATAACAAGCCCGAGTTGGAGATCTTCGCCGACGACGTCACCTGCGGCCATGGCGCTACCACCGGCGCACTCGACAAGAGCCTGCTGTTCTATCTTCGCGCGCGCGGCCTGTCCGAGAAGGAAGCCCAGGCGCTTTTGATCCAGGCCTTCGTCGGCGAGGCCATCGAGTCGATTGCCAACGACGATCTGCGCGAACTTGCGATCTCCGCGGCGCAGCGTTGGCTGGAAGCAAGGGGTTGAGCATGCACCCGGCGGTCTCAAACGGGGCGTATGATGTAGCCCGCGTAAGGGAGGACTTCCCGGCGCTGGCGCTGAAAGTCTACGGCAAGCAATTGGTCTATCTCGACAATGCCGCCTCGGCGCAGAAGCCCCGTGCGGTGCTGGAGCGCATGACCAAGGCCTACGAGAGCGAATACGCCAATGTGCACCGCGGGCTGCACTATCTCGCCAATGCGGCGACAGAGGCCTATGAGGGGGCCCGCGCCAAAGTGGCAAAATTCCTGAATGCCCGGCGCAACGAAGAGATTATCTTCACCCGCAATGTCACGGAGGCGATCAACCTCGTCGCGTCTTCATGGGGCGAGCCCAACATCGGACAGGGTGATGAGATTGTGCTCTCGATCATGGAGCACCACTCCAACATCGTGCCCTGGCATTTCCTCAGGGAGCGCCATGGCGCCGTGATCAAATGGGCGCCGGTCGACGACGAAGGCAATTTCCTGATCGAAGAATTCGAGAAGCTCCTCACCTCCCGCACCAAGCTGGTGGCGATCACCCAGATGTCAAATGCGCTCGGCACTGTGGTTCCGATCAAGGAGGTCATCAGGCTAGCGCACGATCGCGGCATTCCGGTGCTGGTCGATGGCGCCCAGGGAGCCGTGCACCTGCCCGTCGACGTGCAGGACCTCGACTGCGATTTCTACGCCTTCACCGGTCACAAACTTTACGGTCCGACCGGCATCGGGGCGCTCTACGCCAAGCACGAGCACCTCGTGGCTATGCGGCCCTATAATGGTGGTGGCGAGATGATCCGCGAGGTGGCGAAGGACTGGGTCACCTACGGCGATCCTCCGCACAAATTCGAGGCCGGAACGCCTCCCATCGTCCAGGCGATCGGGCTTGGCGCCGCCATCGATTATGTCAATTCGATCGGCAAGGAACGAATCGCCGCACATGAGCATGGCCTTCTGAGCTACGCGCAGGACCGCCTGCGCGAGATCAATTCGCTTCGGCTGATAGGCACGGCGCACGGCAAGGGGCCGGTGATCTCATTCGAAATGAAAGGTGCGCATCCGCACGATGTCGCGACCGTGATCGATCGCCAGGGCATCGCGGTGCGTGCCGGAACCCATTGCGTGATGCCGTTATTGGAGCGGTTCAATGTCACAGCCACCTGCCGCGCCTCGTTCGGGATGTATAATACAAAGGAAGAGGTCGACCATCTGGCGCGAGCGCTGATCAAGGCCGGGGAATTGTTTGCATGAGCGACACAGCCGAAATCAAGACAGCCAATATGGAAACTCATTCGGCGCTGCCGCCGGAGGAGACGGAGCGGTTGAGCGGCGAGATCGTCGCCGCGCTGAAGACGGTGTTCGATCCGGAAATTCCGGCCGATATCTACGAGCTCGGGTTGATCTACAAGGTCGACCTCAAGGACGACCGCAGCGTCGATGTGGTGATGACGCTGACAACGCCAAACTGTCCGGCGGCGGGCGAATTGCCGACCATGGTGGAGAACGCGATCGCCAGCGTTCCCGGCGTCGGCGTCGTCAACGTCAACCTGGTCTGGGAACCCGCATGGACGCCGGACCGGATGAGCGACGAGGCCCGTCTCGTCCTGAATATGTGGTGAAGTGTTCCGTTGCCGAAACTATCCGGTGTCATCGAAACTGCGCTCTACGTAGATGACCTTGAGCGCGCCCGTGCGTTTTACATGGACGTGCTCGGGCTCGCGACGCTGACGAGTGATTCGCGATTTCTTGCTTTCGATGTCGGCGGCCGTAGCGTGCTCCTGCTGTTTCGCCGCGGTTCGACGCTCGAGCCGATCCATTTACCCGGCGGGACTATTCCGCCCCACGACGGCAGCGGCCCGATTCACGCAGCCTTTGCCATTGCGGCGGATCAACTGCCGGTTTGGGAACAGCGGCTTGGCGAGCACGACGTTCCGATCGAAGGCAGAACCGACTGGCCGCGCGGCGGCAAGAGCATCTACTTCCGCGACCCCGACAATCACTTGCTGGAGTTGGTTACACCGGGGGTTTGGGCGATCTACTAGCAAGAGTACGGCTGATTCGGAGAGGTTCTAGCCGAATTCGCGATATGGGCCTTCACAGGAAGAATTTCGTTGTTATTTTAACGGTGTAGGATTTCGTCGCCGCTGCGCGACGTAAGGAGATCCACTGCAATGGACACTATCGCACCTATCTCCAAGCCCAAGCCGCGGCCCCGCCCGCAGATCATGCGACTGACCGAAGCGGCGGCGCAGCGGATCACCGAACTGACCAAGCGCGCCGATTCCGAGATCGTCGGGCTTCGCGTCGGGGTGAAGAATGGCGGCTGCGCCGGGCAGTCCTACACGGTCGAATACGCCCACGAAATCCGCCCCACCGACGAGGTCGTTGAAGACAAGGGCGTGAAGATCCTGGTCGATCCCAAGGCGGTGCTGTTCCTGCTCGGCACCGAGATGGATTACAAGGTCGACAAGATGCAGGCCCAGTTCATCTTCAACAATCCGAACCAGGTCTCAGCCTGCGGCTGCGGCGAATCCGTGCAACTGACGCCAGCGAAGGTGTAAGCACGGCGTCCGGGCGGGACGCCGGCTCCGTCACGCGCCGCGTATTCTCGCTTGAATATCTGAAAGTAATGCGACCAGCGCATCGTCCACGGGCTCACCGTTTTCCGGCGCCAGTATCGTAATTCCCCAGCGAGCAAGCAGGGCTTCCTGCACCGGGTTCGCCGAAGGCATGAACACGAACGAACGTGGGCGATCCTCCTTGCGCCCTGATTTTTCCCAGATTCCCCAGATCCGATGCAGCAACAGGCGGATGTTGGGATCGGACATGCTGTATCCGATGAACAGGATCGGGCGGCCGAGTGCGTCGGCGCGAAATTTGATGTCGAGCGGGGAGTCAAAGGACAGGCGCTCGAAAAAATCGGTTTCGGTCAGAACCAGCGAGCTGTCGTCATCGAAGTCCCCGTGATACTTGATGATGTGCGTTACGCCCTCAGGCGCGTCTGCGATCTCCTTGGCATTGGTGATTTTTGCATAGGGCTTGTTGTGAACCTCGAACGCCGTTTCAAGGTTGCGATCATAGTTGGTGGTGTAAATCGTCGGGAAGTCGAGCTCGACAATGAGCTTATGAAGTTGCGACTCCGACACGCGATCGCAGGCGACCTTCCAGTTTCGATCCAGCCAGCTTCGTAAGGGGCCGATGCTTCCCTGCTTCAACTGATAGAATTCCGCGAGCATCTGATGGCCCTCGTTCATTCCATCGATGACGCTCCGATCGAGTTCGAGTTCTTCAAGCAGGTGATCGATAAGCGTTTGCCACGACGGCAGCCCGACTGCCATCGAAACCCCGGCGCCGACGAACAGGATCGCGCGTCGTCCCTTGATCGCCTGCGCCAGGACGTCTCTGGAGGAGGACATCCGGGACTCTGCACCACCTTTCGAACGCTTCATTTCCCTTCAATGGGTTTCGGAATGTTCCGTTCCAATTAGTTTCACGTTATCACTGAGGAGGCTGACCTGCTCGCCAGTGGATAGACTTTCGCATGGACCGCGATTTCCTGATCGACCTCTTTGCGGAATTCGGCCCGGTCACCATCCGCCGGATGTTCTCCGGTTTTGGCATCTCCGCCGACGGCACCAATTTCGCCCTGGCGCTGCGCGCCGGGCTCTTCTTCCGTGCCGATGAGCAGACCATTCCGCAGTTCGAGGCGGAGGGATCAAGGCCGTTCCAGTATCAAACAAAGGCCAAGACCGTCACGGTGAACTCGTACTGGCAATTGCCGGCGCGCCTGTTTGACGATTCCGAAGAACTCGCTGAGTGGGCGAGGGCAGCGCTGGCGGCCGCGCAGCGGGCCGCGCTACGCAAGCGTCCGAAGAAGCGGAACGCCGCGACCCCTGTTACGAACAAGCGGGCTAGAGCAAACCGCGCTCGCTAGGCCGTTATAGTTGCGGCAATCATGCCACTCGGCTGTGGGTCTCTGCGTATTCAGGATCGGCTTCGCAGATCACACGATTGCGGCCGTTGCGCTTGGCGGCGTAGAGGCAGGCGTCGGCGCGTTCGATCAGCGAGTCCGTGTCATCGTCCGGCTTCAGCATGGAAACTCCGACGGAGATGGTGACGCGGCCCAGAATCTCGCCGGTGGATTTCTTCTTCAATTCCTTCGCCATCACGGCGCGGCGAATGTGATCGGCAACCGTCAGCGCCTGGCGCAGCGCGGTGTTGGGCAGCACGACCGCGAATTCTTCGCCGCCATAGCGGGCGGTGATGTCCTGGCCCTTGATGGTTTGCTTCAGCGACATGCCGACCAGCCGCAACACCTGATCGCCGGTGAGGTGGCCGTAGGAGTCGTTGAAGGATTTGAAGTGATCGATGTCGAACATCAACAGCGAAAGTGGCTCGCCGCTGGCGAGCGCGGTCTGCACCGCCATCTCGATCGAGCGGTCGAAATATTTGCGGTTGCCAAGTCCGGTGAGCGGGTCGGTCAGGCTCTCGGCGCGGATCGCTTCAAGGCTGTGCTGGAGATTGTTGATCTCGGTCTTCGACAGCGACAGGCGGTTTTCCAGCGCCTTGTTGGTCCCGCGCATCTCGCCGGTCGATTTCACCAACCCTTCGACGATCGCCTTGATTTGATCGCGGCTCTTGGCGGTGCGCAGTTTCTCCTGGGCGCCGCTCAGTTTGGCGTCATAGCTCTGCGACATGCCCAGTGCATCTGAAATCAGCGTCAGAACGTCATCGATTTCACCAATAACGCGCGCGCCGACCTTGTCGATGCGGTCACTTGTCTTGATGTGGGAAAGATAGGTCTCATAGATCTGTTCCAGATCGGCTTCGCTCAATGTGCCGTTACGCGCCAGCGTCTCGTTGATGATCTTGTTGAGGGGCGCATTGTATCCGGTCGCATAGACGTACCAGATCTCATAGTTGCGGGGGACAGCGGTCTGCCGCAGTGATCTGATCTGCCCAAGCGCAACTTCGGCAAACGCCATCGTGCGCTCGTGTTCGTCCAGCAGCTTGACCACTGATCGCATCCCCAATGGCCGGCAGCGCCGTCCGGTGCCCAGCCGCAATAACTTAAATTATCGGCGGCAAGTTAACGGATGAGGATGAAGGCAAGGTAAACGGGGCAAGCGCCACGTTTGGCTAACGGTGTTTTCGAGCAAAGCTTCGGTTTATCCGCGGTTGGGGCTTAGACGCGGGCGCGCACGGGGCGCAACAGAAACGCCGGAAGATGCGAATGATCGCCGGGTTCCGCGTCCGCCTCGCGGTGAGTCCTCCGCGGCTCCGGGCGGCCGATCGAGGGCACCCGCGAGGCCGGAGCAGGGACCGAGGGCGTGAACGCTTCCGCGGGACCTTGCGAGTTGGCATCGCGGTTGTCGCTCCTGGGCCGCCGTGGCTCGCGCTCGGTGCGCTCCGTGCGCTCGGTGCTCTTGGCGTGCCTCGGTTCGCGCTCGCGGCGCGGCTTGCGGCCGCCGCGCGAACCGTCGCGTGAGCCTTCGCGCCCGCGCGTCTGGCGCGGCTGCTCGGCGTCATCCGACGAATCCGATTGGATCGTAAAATCGCCTTCGGCGCGCGGAATGGATTGTCCGATCAGCTTTTCGATTGCGGCGATCGATTTGGTATCGAGCGGGGTGACAATGGAGATCGCGGTGCCGGCCCGGCCGGCCCGGCCGGTGCGGCCGATGCGATGGACGTAGTCGTCGGGATGATGCGGCACGTCAAAATTGAAGACGTGGCTGACGGCGGGAATATCGAGGCCGCGCGCGGCGACGTCGGAAGCCACGAGCAGCGGCAGTTCGCCCTTGCGGAACTGATCCAGCGCCGCCATACGGGCGGGCTGATCCATGTCGCCGTGCAGGGCGCCGACGCTAAAACCGTGCTTCTGCAGCGATTTGTAAAGAACAGCGACTTCGCGCTTGCGATTGCAGAAGATAATCGCGTTGTTGAGATCCTTTGCCTCGCGCAGCAGACGACGAAGCATCTCGCGCTTCTGGTGCGGCTCGCGCCCGGCCGGGACTTGCGATTGCGTCACAGTGACGGCGGCGGTCGCGGGTTTTGAAACTTCGATCTTCTCGGGATTGTGCAGGAAGGCTTCGGTGATGCGACGGATTTCGGTCGGCATCGTGGCGGTGAAGAACAACGTCTGCCGGGTAAACGGGACCAATTTGCAGATGCGCTCGATGTCGGGGATGAAGCCCATGTCGAGCATGCGGTCGGCTTCATCAATGACCAGCAACTCAACGCCGGTGAGTAGGAGGCCGCCGCGTTCGGTGTGGTCGAGCAGCCGGCCTGGAGTTGCGATCAGGACGTCGACGCCGCGGGTCAATTTACTGTCCTGGTCGCCGAACGAGACGCCGCCGATCAAAAGCGCGACGTTGAGTTTTTGGCCGACGCCGTAACGGTCGAAACTCTCCTTCACCTGTGCGGCAAGTTCGCGCGTCGGTTCGAGGATCAGCGTGCGCGGCATTCGTGCCCGGGCGCGGCCCTTTTCGAGTAGCGTGAGCATCGGAAGCACGAAAGCGGCGGTCTTGCCGGTGCCGGTCTGGGCGATGCCAAGAACGTCGCGGCGGGCAAGAACGTGAGGGATCGCCTGTTCCTGGATGGGGGTGGGGGTGGTGTAGCCGGTAGCCGCAACAGCGGCGAGAACCTTGTCGGACAAACCGAGATGGGAAAATGACATTGAGCCTCTAGTCGACACCGCCGTTCGGAATCGAGGGTAAAAAAGGCTGTCGCGTTTCGCCCCGAAACGGCGCGCTCTCTAGGAAGCTCGGGGGCTCTGACTGACGCTGACGAGCGGCAAAGCTCAGGGAATCGCGTTTCGATCCAAGGCCGCGTTGCACTGGAACATAGGGGCGAAATGGCCAAAGTCAATCTTGGAAC
>JBJMTR010000381.1:0-5299 GCA_045811565.1 Bradyrhizobium sp. | reverse complement strand
TCCGCCGTGACGATGAGGCGTTGGCGGCGCTGCAGCGCCGGGCTTGCGCTCGGCGGTGAGCGCGATCATGGCGACGGTGACACCGGAAATTGCGCGCACCGCGGCTTCGGCCTGCGAGCGCACGCTTTCCCACGCGCGCGCCTCTGCGGCATCGACATTGATCGAGAAGAACACCTTGCCGTCGGTGACCGCGATCGGCGACAGCACATTGGCGTTGGTCAAGGCAACGCCACGCGGCGACATCACCTTGGCCAGGACATCGAGAACCTGTTGCTGCGTTACGCTCACGGAGCATCTCCTAAACTCAGTACGGATGCGACCCATAGAGCCTAGCAGCTCAAAAGGCTACCTCCGTCCAACGTCATCCAGGCGCTCGGCGGGCGCCGATCCGCCCTGCTCCTTGGCGGCCTCGTAATTCAATTCGATCATCACGCCGTTGGGGTCATTGACGAAGATCTGCCAGAGATCACCGGGACCTGCCGCGAGTCGAACGCCATCCCTTTGGACTGCAAGCGCTGCTTCATGCCGGCAAAATCGCGGCTCGCGAACGCGACATGATGGACAACGCCGGAATCCGGTTTTTGTGGCTCGTCGGTCCTGGAAATATCGACCAGATGCACCACTGGCTTGCCCTCGCTGTACATCCACGCCCCCGGGAACGCAAAGTTCGGCCGGGCGCCCTTCTCCAGGCCCAGGATATCCTCGTAGAATCGGACCGTGTCGGCGAGTTTCCGGGTCCGGATATTGAAATGATCGAGCACGCCCACGCTGACGCCCATGCGATCCACTCCCTTTTTTGTGAGGTTCTTAGGAGCCCCAATCCTAGCACACCCCACCCGGCGGCCAAACGAAGCCGTTGCCCTTCGCGGCGCAGGGTTTATGGTGCGGCTCCTTCCTCCAGAACACCGTCCGGCCAGTCCTATGTCGCCGGCAAAACTTCAAGGTAGCACACATGGCTAAAGTCGCTTTTCTCGGTCTCGGCGTGATGGGTTTCCCCATGGCAGGACACCTGGTGAAAAAAGGTGGCCATGAGGTGACGGTGTACAACCGGACGGCAGCGAAGGCGAAGCAATGGGTCGACAAATTCGGCGGACGCGCGGCACCGACGCCGAAGGCCGCCGCCGAAGGCCAGGATTTCGTGATGTGCTGCGTCGGCAATGACAATGATTTGCGCGCGGTCACGATGGGCGCCGATGGCGCGTTCGCCGGCATCAAAAAAGGCGCGGTCTTTGTCGATCATACCACGGCCTCGGCCGAAGTGGCGCGCGAGCTCGACGCCGCCGCCACTCAAGCGGGCTTTAGATTCGTCGATGCGCCAGTGTCCGGTGGACAAGCAGGTGCCGAAAACGGCGCGCTGACGGTGATGTGCGGCGGCGCGGAAGACGCCTATGCCGCCGCCGAGCCCGTGATCGCGGCCTATGCGCGGATGTGCAAACGGCTCGGGCCGGCCGGCGCCGGTCAGCTGACCAAGATGGTCAACCAGATCTGCATTGCGGGCCTGGTTCAGGGCCTTTCGGAAGGCATTCACTTCGCGAAGAAGTCCGGGCTCGATGTCGCCGCGGTGATCGACACGATCTCGAAAGGCGCGGCGCAATCCTGGCAGATGGAGAACCGCTACAAGACCATGAGCGACGGCAAGTATGATTTCGGCTTCGCGGTCGAATGGATGCGCAAGGACCTGTCGATCTGCATCGCCGAATCACGCCGCAACGGGGCAAGCCTTCCGGTGACCGCGCTGGTCGACGCCTTCTATTCGGAAGTCGAGAAGATGGGCGGCAAGCGCTGGGACACCTCCAGCCTGCTGGCACGGCTGGAGCGCTGACCTGCTAAAGCGAGATGACCGATCTCAATCACTGAGAAGCTTCAGGCGTATCGAACAGGTTAATTTAACCTCCCGTTAACGGAATTCTTTAGCTTTCTAAGTGAGCTCTTAATGATTTAGCGCCAGAGATAGACAATGCAAAAGCCCGCGCGGTTCGCGGGCAGGACTTGTGTTGTTTAATGAGTAAACCCGCAGAAAAGCCTGAAGTTGTCCAGCTTCCGGCCGAGCCACAGGTCGCAGCGCCGGTCAACACCCGCCGCGCCGCTGCGCAGCGGGTACGCGAAGCCCGCGACCGGTTAACGTCGACCAGCGGAACCCGCCCCGCGTTCGATGCCGAGCTGCTTCGGCAATATGCCCAGACCCGGATATCGGCGTCCTACGTCGTCATGCTGCTGGTGGTTGCGGCCGGCGCGCTGTTCGGCGTCTGGATGCAGCCGCTCGCGGCGGCGGCCTGGACCTGCGGCATGCTCTGCATCCATGTCGCCATCGTCCGCAGCTGCGGCAGGTTTCTCGCGGAATCGCCTTCGCTTGCCGCGACGCGCAGATGGCGAACGCGGTTCGTCCTGCTCGACCTCATCTATGGCCTGTGCTGGACCGCGATCCTGATCCACCCTGCGACACTCGGCGTCGCGTCGAGCACGCTGATCATGTTCCTGATGCTGCTGGTGATCGCGGTATCGAGCATGCTCGCGGCCAGTCTTCCGATCGCGGCGCTTGCGGCAACGGCCCCGGTGACAGCAGCGATCGTGCTCGATTTCGTGCCGAGCGGCACCTTCGACAATTACGCGCTGGCTTCGCTCGCGCTCGCCGCCCAAGGCTACTTCGCGCTGCTCGCGCATCGCCTGCATTCGACAACGCTGGCGACACTGGAAGCTCGCGCCGAAAAGGACGCCCTGATCGGCGAGCTCGAGCAGGCGAAAGCGATTTCTGATGAAGCGCGGCATCGCGCCGAATCCGCCAACGTCGCCAAGTCGCGCTTTCTGGCGCAGATGAGTCACGAATTGCGCACGCCGCTCAACGCAATCCTCGGCTTCTCCGAGGTGATGAAGAGCGAGATCTTCGGCGCGCATACGGTGCCGGTCTACAGGGAATATTCAGCCGACATCCACAATTCGGGCGTCCACCTGCTCAATCTGATTAATGAGATTCTCGACCTGTCGCGGATCGAGGCCGGCCGTTATGAGCTCAACGAGGAAGCGGTCTCGCTGGTCCATGTTGTCGCGGACTGCCATCATCTGCTGAAGCTCCGCGCGACCAGCCGCGGCATCACCATTCACGAAGTGTTCGAGCACGGCATGCCGCGGATCTGGGGCGATGAGCGCGCGATGCGCCAGATCGTACTCAATCTTTTGTCCAACTCGATCAAGTTCACGCCGCAGAGCGGTGAGATCTGGCTCAAGGTGGGCTGGACCGCCTCCGGCGGACAATATCTGAGCGTGAAGGATACCGGGTCCGGGATTGCCGAGGACGAGATCCCGATCGTGCTCGCTTCCTTCGGCCAGGGCTCCAACTCGATCAAATCGGCCGAGCAAGGCGCAGGCCTCGGCCTGCCTATTGCGAAAAGCCTGATCGACATGCATGGCGGCAGCTTCACGCTGAAATCGAAGCTGCGCATCGGCACCGAAGTCATCGTCACCATCCCGCCGGAACGTGTGATGTCGGCGCTCGCGCCGCTGGCCGAGGAAGCGCCGCCGCTGCAGCCGGAAACCGCAATCCCAGCGTTGGCCGATGACAAGCGGCGGGCGCGCCACAAACCGATCATGAGTGCCGGCACCGGATTGTAGCCGACGCTTGCGCAAGCGACCGAATAGGTTTCACTATCGAAGAATGAGCAAAGAAACGCCGTGTATCGCAGTCTGCATGATAGATCCCAGAACGAAGCTTTGCTTCGGTTGCGGGCGAACGCTTCCCGAGATCGCGCGCTGGCACCGGATGGAGCGCGAAGAGCGGCTGGCGCTGATGGAGCTGTTGCCCGCGCGCATGGCCGACGCTGGCCTCTCACCAATGCAAGCGCGTCCCAAAGGCACCTGACCCGGATTTTTGGCGGAGGCGCGCCGTGAGCCGCATCCTGCTCGTCCTCTTCATGCTGGCCGGTACCGCCGGCGCGGTCGTCGCCTATGGCGATCCCGAACAGATCGCGCGCGCCAGTGAATCGGTTTCGCAGATGCTAAGGCAACGACGCGCGGCCTCCGCGCCGGCTGTGCAGATCCCGCGTCGACAAGGCGGCGAATTCACACTGCGTGCCAAGATCAACGGCGTCAGCGCGCCGATGGTGATCGATACCGGTGCGACCTCGGTGGTGCTGACCTGGGAGACCGCGAAGGCGATCGGACTACCTCTCGAAATGCTCGAATACGATGTCGACGTCGAAACCGCCGGCGGCCACACCAAGGCGGCGCGACTGACACTCGATCGCCTCGCCGTTGGCAACCTGATCGAGAAATCAGTTCCGGCGCTTGTTGTGCCTCGCGGACAGATGAAGACCAACCTGCTCGGCATGAGCTTTCTGGATCGGCTGGAAAGCTGGGGCGTACGCGCGGACAAGCTGATGCTGCACGGTTATCCCGACGTGTCAGGCCGCAATCGGCGCGACCGCACGGCCGTCAACTAGCGCGATCGCATCGCGCAGCACATTGACACCTGCGCCAGCCTTGACGCCGTTCTCGGCGAGATGACGGCGGAATGCGCGCGCGCCAGGCACGCCGTGAAATGCGCCGACGAAATGCCGCGTGATCGAATGCAGCCGCGTGCCCTGCGCGAGTTGGTCCTCGATGTACGGCATCATCGCCTCGAACACGTCTTTCATGATCACGTGCGGTGCCGCTTTGCCGAACAGATCAGGGTCGACCGTCAGTAGCCGCCACGGCTCCTGATAGGCCGCCCGTCCCAGCATCACGCCATCGACATGCGCGAGATGCGCTTTGGCCTCGGCAAGACTTGCGATGCCGCCGTTGATGATGATCGGCACTTCAGGCAGCGCGGCCTTCAGTCGATAGACCCGCTCGTAATCGAGCGGCGGGATGTCGCGGTTTTCCTTCGGCGACAATCCGTCGAGCCAGGCCTTGCGAGCATGCACAATCAGCGCATCAGCGCCCGCGGCGATTACGCCGCGCGCCAGCACATCAAGCGCGATTTGGGGATCCTGATCGTCGATGCCGATTCGGCATTTAACGGTGACGGGAATTTGCACCGCGCGCTTTATCGCCGCGACGCCCTCGGCGACGAGCTCCGGCTCCGCCATCAGACAGGCGCCGAAGCGGCCATCCTTCACCCGGTCGGACGGACAGCCGACATTGAGATTGATTTCGTCGTAGCCGAAATCCTGGCCGATAGCGGCGGCCATCGCGAGATCGTGCGGATCGGAACCGCCAAGCTGCAGCGCGACAGGATGCTCGCGCTCATCAAAACCGAGCAGCCGCCCGCGATCGCCATGAATGATCGCTCAGTTGGTAAGATTGTCGTTTTTGTTAAGAGTTT
>JBJMTR010000380.1:0-20362 GCA_045811565.1 Bradyrhizobium sp. | reverse complement strand
CCGGTGCGGAAGAAGAACACCTCGACGCAGGAATAGCCGCCCTCCTGATGGATCGCGAAAACGTCGGCTTCTTCCACGGTGCGCGGGTTGATGCCCTGCTGCGACTGGATTGCCGACAGCGCGGCAAGACGGTCGCGGTAGAGCGCTGCGGTCTCGAACTCGAGCTCGGTTGATGCCTTCTCCATCTCGCGGGCCAGTTCCTGCTTCACCAGATGGCTGCGGCCGGAGAGGAAATCGTTCGCCTCGCGCACCAGTTCGGTATAGCCGGGGAAATCGATCTCGCTGGTGCAGGGGCCCGAGCAGCGGCGGATTTGATAGAGCAGGCAGGGCCGGGTACGGCTTTCGAAAAAGCCGTCGGTGCAGGAGCGGATCAAGAACGCGCGCTGCAGCGCCGTGATGGTGCGATTGACGGCGCCCGCGGATGCGAACGGTCCGAAATATCGCCCGGGCCGCGTCTGCGCGCCGCGATGCTTGAGGATCTGCGGCGCCCAGTGGTCGCCGGTGATCAGGATGTAGGGAAACGACTTGTCGTCGCGTAGCTGCACGTTGAAGCGCGGCCTGAGCTGCTTGATCAGGTTTGCTTCCAGCAGCAGCGCCTCGGTCTCGGTCGAGGTCGAGACGATCTCGACCGTCACGGTGGCGGCGATCATGCGCAGGATGCGCGCCGGCTGGGGCGCGTTGACGCGGGCATAGGAGGTGAGCCGTTTGCGGACGTTTTTCGCCTTGCCGACGTAGAGCACGTCGTTGGCGGCATTGAGCATGCGGTAGACGCCCGGCGAGGTCGGCGCCAGCCGCACCGCATTTTCGATCGCGGCGTGGCCGACCGCGAGCGGGCCTTCGGCAATCGCCTCCGAGGGTTCCTCCGCGGCTTCCGGCAGGCGTGCCTCGTCGTCCTCTTCAACCGAGGGCGTTGTTGCCGGATCGACATCCTCGGAGTCCAGCACCAGGTCCTGCGGCGGTAAGTCGGCTTCGGAACCGCGCCCGGCCTTGCGGGGGGCGGCCGGCTTCGGGTGATCGGCAGAATCGTGATCCATGAGCCTAAATTAAGCGCTTAAACCTTCCGTCGCCAGCGCCAGGCGCCTCGGGGAACAGCGCCTCCGCGGGCGACCGCAATGCGTCGCCCGCACGGCTCGTAAACGCTTCCTTAAGAATGATGGGCGGGCCGGTACCGCCCTTAACAGGCCTTTAACTTAGAATTCTCGATAAATCTTACCGAAAAAAGTGGAATTCCGTAAACCCTCGGCTTTTTCGCACCGGCGGGTCGCGGCAGTTGCGTGCGGAGAGGTGCGATGAACAGGCTGGGTTTGCGTGCGGTGGCGTTGTTCGTCGCAGGCTGGACAACATCCTCGGCGGCGGCCGACCTCAACTACGGGCCAACCCGCGCCTATACCGTCAATCAGCCGCTCAACGCTGTTAGCTGGGCCGGTCCCTATCTCGGCGGCAATTTCGGCTACGCCTGGGGCTCGGTCGACAATAATCCGGCCAAGCCGTCGGGTTTTTCGGGCGGCATTCAGGCCGGCTATAACTGGCGGGATGGCCCATGGGTGTTCAGCATCGAAGGCGACATCCAGGCGACCGGCGCCGAAGAGACGTTTGCGCCCTGGAAATTCTCCAACCCCTGGTTCGGCACGGTGCGCGGCCGGGCCGGATACGCCTTCGACAACGTGCTGTTCTATGGCACCGGCGGTCTCGCCTTCGGCGAATTGCGGGCCGAGACTTTTGGCCTGTCGGAGTCCCACTCCATTGCCGGCTGGACGTTGGGCGCTGGTGCCGAAATGGGCTTTATGGGCTTTGCGCCGAACTGGAGCGGCAAGATCGAATATCTCTATGTCGATCTGGCCAACAGCAATTTCGTCATCACCGGCGCATCGAACGGCTACCACTTCGGCCTGATCCGCGCGGGCGTGAACTATCACTTCTGAAAACAACAAAACGTTTCGTTGCAACCTCCCGGCCGCACATCATGCGGCCGGAATTTTTTGTCCGCGTGGACAATGCGAAGCGGTACATCTAAAAACCGGGGATGCAGCCGGGTCAGCCAAGCTTGACCGCGTTGGGCGCTGCCCGCTTGCGGGCGGCGCATCAGGTGCTGGACGGTGCGTCGATCCTCATCGATCCCTTGGCGACGCGCATTCTCGGACCCGATGTCGAGGCTTCGCTTGACCATGCGCGCGCCCATACGTCCGGGCCGCGGATGCGGTGGTTCATTGCCGCGCGCTCGCGCATCGCCGAAGAGGCGCTTAACCTCGCGGTGATCGATGGCGCGCGGCAACTCGTGGTGCTCGGCGCCGGGCTCGATACGCTCGCTTATCGGACGCCGCTCGCGAGCCGCCTGCGCATCTTCGAGGTCGATTATCCGGCGACACAGGCACGCAAGCGCGAAATGCTGGCCGCCGCAGCGATCGCCGTGCCGAAGACGCTCACCTATGTCGCGGTGGATTTCGAACGCCACACGGTGGCGGAGGCGCTTGAATCCGCAGGTTTCGCCACCGCGGAGCGCAGCTTTTTCAGCTGGCTTGGCGTTGTGCCCTATCTGACCGAGCCGGCGATCTTTTCGACGCTCGGCTACATCGCGCAGCTCGAAGGCGGTGCCGAAGTGGTGTTCGACTATGTCAATCCCGCTTCCTCGATCGCGCCGGCCGGCCGCGCCGCGCATCAGGCGCTTGCCGAACGGGTGGCCGCGGTCGGCGAAAGCATTCAGAGCTATTTCGACACCGAGCCGCTTTGCGGGAAAATGAGTGCAGCCGGCTTTCGCAATGTTGACGATATCGGCCCTGACAGGATTGCGGCGCGCTTCTTTCCGGAAGCTGAGCGCTCGGCACCGGCGAGGGGTGGCCACATCATGCACGCGTCGACGCTCTGAGCGGTGGCTTCGCGCTCAGCCGATAACTTCCCACGCACAAATTCAGTCCTCTTTCAGCCGCGAGCTTTAGCTCACGATGAAATCACCAGATTGACCGCTTTGGGGCCTTTGCCCTTCTTGTCCGGTTCGACCTCGAATGTAATGCGCTGTCCTTCGGTCAAATCCTTCAATCCGGCCCGCTCGACGGCTGTGATGTGAACGAACACATCGCGGCCGCCGTCATCGGGCTTGATGAAGCCGTAGCC
This sequence comes from Bradyrhizobium sp., assembly GCA_045811565.1. GTDB lineage: Bacteria > Pseudomonadota > Alphaproteobacteria > Rhizobiales > Xanthobacteraceae > Bradyrhizobium. The sequence continues at coordinate 17,254 of JBJMTR010000380.1, read as the reverse complement.
ACGCTCTCCATTGAAGAACTTGACTGTCCCAGTCATGGCCATCGGGAAAACCCTCCCCCGTATTGCTCCGCCGCTACGCAGTTTGCGCAGCGGCCGACCGGACATTCACTGCCCGAAGCCTGGCCACCTGAGCCGATCGGGTCACGCCACCGATCTGCCCGGATTTTTTGCGGCCTTGTCACTCCGCCGCAACCATTCGCGGAAGCGGAACGTAAAGCCAGTCCCAACGACGAGCATAATACGGTTCCACGCAAATTGACTACGGTCCAATCGCACTTTTCGGAGCTGGCGCGAAGGCTTCACGGTTTGGGCGTCTCCAGCCTGAACCGGCCGGCGCCGCCCTGGCCGAGCGGCTTTTCCAGTTCGGGCAGGATGGTCTTCAGTTCACCCATCAGCGTCCAGGGCGCGTTGACGATCAGAAGACCGGTCGAAGCGAGGCCGGCGCCTGCGTCCTGCGGCGCTACGCTGAACTCCAGCCGCAGGCATTTTCCCGGCGGTTTGCCCGCACCCGCCACGCCGGCGACATGACGCGCCAGGGTATCGGTGACGCGCCGGCTTTTCACCGGGTACCACAGCAAATAGCTGCCAGTCGGCCATCTCGAAAACGCTTCCGAAAAACCCTCGGCCAGCCGCTCGAACTCTTCCTTCGCCTCGAATGGCGGATCGATCATGACCAGGCCGCGCCGCTCGTTGGGCGGCACGAAGGCCGGCAGTGCGGTCCAGCCGTCGAGGTCGACCACGCGCGCCTGGGTGTCACGGCGCAAGGCGTCGATCAGCCGTTTCCGGGTAGTGGGCTCGACCTCGCAGGCGGTGAGGCGGTCCTGCGGCCGCAGCAGCGCGCGGGCGATCAGCGGCGAGCCGGGATAGGCTTTGAGATCAGGCGGCGAATTGAAGGCCCTGACGATGTCCAGATAGGGCGCGACCAGCGGCTGGGCGCTCTCCGAGAAGCGGGCCTGCATCAGTCGTGCAATGCCGGTCAGCCATTCACCGCCGCGGCGCGCTTCGTCGCCCGTGAGGTCGTAGAGGCCCGCGCCAGCATGGGTATCGATGACGCGAAACGCCGCGGGCTTTTCCTGCAAATAGAGCAGGATGCGCACGAGCACGATGTGCTTGACGACATCGGCAAAGCCGCCGGCATGGAAGGCGTGACGGTAGTTCATGGGCACGAGTTACGACATCGCGCGCCGAAAGTAACCCGCGGAATGACTTCGTCTTAGACTTAGAGCGTGATGACTTTTCTTCGAATCATCATCCCGCTCTATCCTTTTGTTTGAGCATGATCTCCGCGCAAACGCTTTGCGTTTGTCGCGAGGGAAAACCGGTGTCCACTTTTCCGGATCATGCTCTAGCCGCCCCTGATCGGTGGCATCAGTACCTGGTCGCGGCGGCAGGCCCGGCGGTCGATTTCCTCACAGGAGCGGAATTGCAGGTCCTTGCTCAGGCAAATCCGTACTTCGTTCAGGCGCTTGCTGTCGCAGGTCGCCGAAATCGCCGAACCGCTCAAGCCCGGATTGACCTTGATGAAGGCGTCCTCGAGATCCGCCGGGCTAATGGTTTTCGGCTCCGACAATTGCAAAAACTCCTCGGGGATTTTGACCGCCGCGCGGGCCTTGCGGATGGTCTCGAAATAGGCCCGCGCGTTTAATCCGGAGCAGGTGCCATGCTTGTCCCATTCATTGAAGATCAGCCCCGGCGCCGGCATCAGGTCGAGCATCGAATTCATGATATTGCGGGCGAGCCGCGGCGACGGACGCTGGCAATATTCCGGGAAGCCGTGCTCGTATTGCGGCCACAGGCCATGAACCACGAAGGAAAAAGGGCGCTCGCCGCATTGGGCCTGCGACCGTCCGCTGCTGCCGCGCTCGGAGGCTGCCTCGCAGAAAGAGGGCGACCAGGACAGCGACAGCACGTAGAAATCGAATTCGCCTGATGCGTTCTGCCGGTGGTCCTGCGCGGTCGCCGCACCTGCCGTGATGGCGACAAGAGCGAACGAACCCAGAAACCGGGAAATCCTGGCCAATTGAAACATCAAAATACCCCCTCTACTCGACTGGCCAGAGCCTAGCAGGGAACCGGAACATTTCAAGAACAAAGTGCGATGGACCGCAAGCCGGTCCGCGCCGCCCGCCGCTGCGTCATTTCGCTGGAATCAGGGCCGGGCGGACTTGCAACCCGGGTTGTAGGCCCAGTTGCGATCAAGCCCGGTCACGCACCACTCGACGCCCTGGCCAAAACCGGCAAAGCCGCCGTCCTCGATGATCGAATAATGCACCGTGCGCAATTTGCCGTCGCTCAACATGACATCGCCGCTGCAATAGCGGCGCGGGATGTTGTCGGACTGCCAGGGCCGGAACGCGGTCTCATGGATCCTGCCGTACCCGGTGATGACGAGTGGCGAATTCCAGTAGGTGCTCTCTTTCTCCCGAAATTGATACGCGATGGTCTTCAGCGCCTTTTCGCATTCGGCGACGCGCCCGTCGTAGCGGGGGCCCGAGAGCCAGAAATTCAGTTCCGCGGGGTTGGCGGCCTCGGCCGCTTGGCCGAACGCCAGCAGCGCAAGCGCCGCGCCAATACCGAGTGCTTTCAAGGACGTGAAAAGTTCGCGCATGGGAATCCGCCGGTAATCCAACGCCCTGACGGTGCCGTGAAGCCCAGGTCAGGTCAAGTGCAACGCGGCAACACCTGACAACAAGTCTGCTTCCCGCGGCCAGCCGTTCTTTTCACCGGCGCCGATGCACCTTATGGTGCAGCGTTACGAAATGGAGTCCGCGATGCGAAGGATTGGGGCTGCGAGCCTGTTTGCGATTTGCGCCATGCTGGCCGGCACGCCGGCGCAGGCCGACGGGGTCGACTGGGTGCCGCCGTTCAAGGCCAATGATACCGGCGGCATCATCGCCTATTCGCTGGCGCAGCAAGTTGACGCCCGCCAGCTCGCCGTCGACCACTGCGCCTCTTACGGCAAGGTGGTGAAATTCCTCGCGGTTCAGTCCAATCCGGGCGGGTACGTGTCGTTCGCCTGCCGCTGGGTACCTTATGGCGCCGCCGATCGGCCGCTGCGCACGCTCTACTGAACCGCATCGTCTGGCCTGACGAACTCTTTTGATCCGTTATCCAGAGGCGGCCGTGCGCAACACGGCCCTCGAAGGGTGACGCGTTCACACCGGAATTCGCACCGCCGCGCGCAGCCCGCCCCTCGGGCTATCGCCAAGCGTGATGTCGCCGCCATGCGAACGGGCGATATCGCGGGCGATCGCCAACCCCAGGCCCGTACCGCCCTCATCCTGGTTGCGGGCGTCGTCGAGCCGCAGGAACGGCTTGAACACCTCCTCGCGCATGTCGGCCGGGATTCCCGGTCCGTCATCGTCGATGGTCACGGTCAGATAGCGGTGGTCGCGATGGCCGGTGATGGCAATCGCGTTGGCGTGCCGCGCCGCGTTGGAGACGAGGTTGCCAAGGCACCGCTTGAAGGAGGCCGGCTTCACCGTGACGACCGGCAGGCCGTGGAACGAGACAGTGGCGGCATGGCCATTGCGTTCGGCGTCGCTGCGCAATTCTTCCAGCGCCATCGACATGTCGGTCGGCTGCGCGATCTCCCCGCTGTCGCCGCGCGCAAAGGCCAGATAGTCCTCGAGCATGCCGGACATCTCGTCGACGTCCTTGCGCATGCCATCGACCTCGGGGCTATCGCCGATCAGCGCCAGCTCGAGCTTGAACCGCGTCAGGATGGTGCGCAGATCGTGTGAAACGCCGGCCAGCATCGCAGTACGCTGTTCGATGGTGCGCTCGATGCGCGCTTTCATCTCGAGGAACGCCACGGCGGCGCGCCGCACCTCGCGTGCGCCGCGAGGTCGGAAGTTCGGCGCCTCGCGACCCTTGCCGAAACTTTCGGCGGCGTCCGCGAGCCGCAGGATCGGCTTGATCTGGTTGCGCAGGAACAACACCGCGACGATCAACAGAATCGAGGAAGTCCCGAGCATCCAGAAGATGAAAATCTCGGAATTGGAGGCGTAGGCGGCGCTGCGCTGGGCATAGACCCGCATCACGGCGTCGTCGAGCTGGATGCGGATCTCTACGAGATTGGAGCGGCCGACGGTATCGATCCAGAACGGTCTGCCGATCTGGCGGCCAAGTTGAACCGAGAGCGTCTGGTCGAGCAGCGAGAAGAACGGCTTTGGCCCGGGTGGCGGCATGTCATCGACGGGAAGGAAATCGACGACCAACTGCAGCCGCTGCGCGATGCGGCGCAACTGCGCGCGGTCCTTGTCCTGCGGATAGCCTTTGTAGACATCGATCAGGCTGGCGATGTCCTGCACCACGGCTGCCGACAGCCGTCGCGTCACCGTGTTCCAGTGGCGCTCCATGAATACGAACGCGACCACGGTCTGCAGTATCACCATTGGCACGATCATGATCAGCAGCGCGCGGGCATAGAGGCCGGTCGGCATCCAGCTCTTGAATGCGTTGCCCATCCAGCCATTGACCGCGGAGACGCGTTGCGACGCGTTGCGGATCAGGCTCAGGCCAGTGTCGAGCGTGCTCATGTAAATTAGCTCAGGGCGAGGCGACCAGACGGTAGCCGATGCCGCGCACCGCCTGCAGGAACAATGGATTGGCGGGATCGCGCTCGATCTTGCGCCGCAGACGGTTGATCTGCACGTCGACGGCACGCTCGTTGACGGTGCCGCCGCCGGTCAGCGCCGCGCGCGGCACGGTCTCGCCCGGGGCGCTCGCGAGGATCCGCAGCATCTCGCGCTCGCGGTCGGTGAGATGAATGATCTCCTCGGCCTGCCGCAACTCGCCGCGCTCGAGATGGAAGACGTAAGGCCCGAACGCGATCTGCTCCAGCGTCTCCACCGGTGGCGGCGCGGTGCGTTTCAGGATGTTGCCGATCCGCAGCACCAGTTCGCGGGGCTCGAACGGCTTTGCGACATAATCGTCGGCGCCGATCTGCAGGCCCTCGATGCGAGCTTCCGCTTCATGGCGCGCGGTCAGCATGATGATCGGCACCGAGGAAGACGTGCGGATGAAGCGCGCCAGGTCAAAACCGTTCTCGCCGGGCATCATCACGTCGAGAATCAAGAGATCGAAATGCAGCCCGAGCAGTTTGGCGCGCGCGTCGCTGGCGCTCATCGCGGTGGTGACGCGGTAGCCCTCGCCGCAGAGGAAACGCGACAACAGGTCACGAATACGGCGGTCATCGTCGACCAGGAGCAGATGCGGCGCGTCGTCGGCCGGTTTCGCCGGCGTTCGCGCGATGGCTGCAGCGATCGTTGCTGCGTTGGCTGCTAACTCGGGCACGATCACTCCCTTGGCTTCCTGGTACCGCTTCCGAAGATCGTTTCCAAAACCTTGTCGGGATCGTCGCGATCGATCATCGCGCGGAGGAACTGGCGGACGGTTTCGACGCCGGCCGGATCGATATCCCGCACGGCGCGGTTGATGCGGTCGGTCTGCAGGCCGGCGAGCTTTGCTACCAATGCCTCGCCCTTGGCGGTGGCGTAAAGAAGGCGTTGCCGGCGGTCGTTGTTGCCTGTTTTCTGCACGATATAGCCTTCATCGAGCAGTTGTTTGAGCACCCGGCCCAGCGACTGCTTGGTTATGCGCAGCACGTCGAGCAGATCGGCGACCTTCAGGCCGGGATAGCGGTGGACGAAATGCATCACCCGGTGATGCGCCCGGCCGAACCCGAAAGCCTCCAGTTCATTATCGGCGTCGCCGACGAAATCGCGGTAGGCGAAGAACAGCAACTCGATAATGTCCCAGCGGAGCATCGAGCTTGCCGGGGCAGGGGATTGCCCCTCCGCACCCTTCGAATCGGGCGTCGCGGTCGCAGCTGAGCAATTTATGTCAGTCATGTTGACGTATCTTGCATTCAATGTTACAAAACTGCCGACAAGGACGAAATTTTAAGTCGTTTCGACCTTGGCGACGTTTTAAGCGGCCTGAAAAGCCCGCAATGGCGCTTGGGCCGCTTGTGACTACCGTGCGATTGTCGAGCGGCATTTCGGCAAACATACTGGACTTCGGCATTCCGCAAAAGCATGTCCTAGTGACGCGCCGGCGATGGAAACCGGCGGCGAGGCCGGGTAGGTCAAGCCCAGGCGTGATTCAACAGCGCCACGGCGCGGGCGCGCATTCCGCGTCAATCCGGGAGAGAGCCCATGGGAGTTTCGTTCGATAAAATCGATGGTGTCATCTGGTATGATGGCAAGCTGGTGCCATGGAAAGATGCCAACGTCCATATCCTGACCCATGGCCTGCATTATGCGAGCTGCGTGTTCGAGGGCGAGCGCGCCTATGGCGGCAAGATCTTCAAGAGCAAGGAACATTCCGAGCGGTTGAAGAATTCGGCCAACATCCTCGATTTCGAGATTCCGTGGTCGGTAGCCGAAATCGACGCCGCCAAGCAGCTCGTCGTCGACAAGAACAACCTGCCCGACGCCTATATTCGCCCGATCGCCTGGCGCGGCTCGGAGATGATGGGCGTGTCGGCGCAAACCAATACCATCCACTTGGCGATCGCAGCCTGGGAATGGCCGAGCTATTTCGACCCAGCTGAGAAGCTGAAGGGCATCAGGATGGCGCTCGCCGATTACAAGCGGCCGGATCCGGCGACGATCCCGGCGCTGGCCAAGGCTGCCGGCCTCTACATGATCTGCACGATCAGCAAGCACAAGGCGGAGCGTGAGGGCTATTCCGACGCGATGATGCTGGATTGGCAGGGACGGGTCGCCGAATGCACCGGCGCCAACATCTTCTTCGTCAAGGATGGCAAGATCCATACCCCGATCGCCGATTGCTTCCTCGCCGGCGTCACCCGCGCCACCGTGATCGATTTGGCAAAGCGGCGCGGCATCGAGGTGGTCGAGCGCCGCATCATGCCAGAAGAGCTCGATGGCTTCTCGGAATGCTTCATCACCGGCACTGCCGCCGAGGTGACGCCGGTGTCTGAAATCGCCAAATGGAAGTTCAAGCCCGGCGCGATCTCGGAACAGTTGATGAAGGATTACACCGCCGAAGTGCAGCCCAAGGGCAAGGCCGCCGCGGCGTAGGGCTCTTACCCTCTCCCCTTCAGAGAGAGCGTGCCTGAGATGCGGAGCATCGAAGGCGGGTGAGGGGTCTCTCTCCGCGGATATAAACCGCTCATCCGGCACGGACTTCGTCCGCGCCACCTTCTCCCACAAGGGAGAAGGGAAGGAACGACGGTTGCCGCCTCGCGCCTCGGCTGGTACCAACGCCGCCCATGAAGGACAAAGCCAAAAAGCCGCAAAAACTCCGGGCGCGCCTGCCGCGCGGGCTGGCCGATCGCGGCCCCGCCGAGATCGCGGCGACGCGACGCATGACCGAAACTATCCGCGAGGTGTTCGAGCGTTATGGATTCGAGCCGGTGGAAACGCCGGCGATGGAATACACCGACGCGCTCGGCAAATTCCTGCCCGACCAGGACCGGCCGAACGAGGGCGTGTTCTCGTTCCAGGACGATGACGAGCAGTGGATCAGCTTGCGCTACGACCTGACCGCGCCGCTGGCGCGCTATGTCGCCGAGAATTTCGACACACTGCCGAAGCCGTATCGCAGCTATCGCGCGGGTTACGTCTATCGGAACGAGAAGCCGGGGCCGGGACGTTTCCGCCAGTTCATGCAATTCGACGCCGACACGGTCGGCAGCGCGTCGCCGGCGGCGGATGCCGAGATGTGCATGATGGCAGCCGATACGATGGAAGCGCTCGGCATTCCCCGTGGCAGCTATGTCGTGAAGGTGAATAACCGCAAGGTGCTTGATGGAGTCAGAGACGCACTTGGCATCACCGATGACGGTCAATGGATGATCGTCATGCGCGCGATCGACAAGCTCGATCGGCTCGGCATCTCCGGCGTTCAGCAATTGCTGGGTGAAGGTCGCAAGGATGAATCCGGCGACTTCACGAAAGGCGCCGGATTGAAGGCCGACGATATTGCATTGGTGATCGGTACAATCGAGCACGGAGCGCAAATCGACGTGCGGTTGTGCGATAGCAGGATTGGTCAAGAAGGTCGCGCAGAGCTGGAAGCAATAGGCGATCTCGTTGCCGCATCTGGCTATGGTGCAGATCGTATTCGCGTCGATCCCTCTGTCGTCCGTGGCCTCGAATACTACACAGGTCCTGTCTACGAGGTCGAACTCACTCTCGAGACCAAAGACGAAAAAGGCCGGCCCGTTCGCTTCGGCTCGGTCGGCGGTGGGGGGCGCTATGATGGCCTCGTCTCGCGCTTCCGCGGCGAAACGGTGCCGGCGACGGGATTTTCGATTGGCGTGTCGCGGCTGCAGGCGGCGCTGACGATGCTCGGCAAGCTCGACACCAGGCCGGAATTCGGCCCCGTGGTGGTGACCGTGTTCGATCGCGATCGTGTCGCCGATTACCAAAGAATGGTCGCAGAGCTCCGCGGCGCCAACATCCGAGCCGAGCTCTATCTCGGCAATCCCAAAAACATGGGCAATCAGCTCAAATATGCTGACCGGCGCAACTCGCCTTGCGTGATCATCCAGGGCTCGGACGAAAAGGCGCGCGGCGAGGTGCAGATCAAGGACTTGATCGAAGGCGCCAAGGCGGCCGCTGCGATCGCCTCCAACCAGGAATGGCGCGAAACGCGTCCGGCGCAGTTTTCATGCGGAGAGGGCGAGATCGTCGCCAAGGTTCGTGAAGTGCTGGCGCGCCATGATGTGAAGTGGGGATAGTCCTCAGGGTGAGAAGGCGCTCTTGCGCCGTTTCGAACCATGAGGACAATAGGTACATCTTTGAGGCGCGGCCTTAAGGCCGCTCCTCAGGATGAGGACGGGTTCGTGGCAAAACCGCCGTAGCAAGAGAAAAGGGAGAGACGAGAATGCCTGAGATTACCGTGAGCATGGCCGCCGGCCGCACCGACGAACAGAAGGCCGGCATGATGCGCGACATCACGCAGGCGCTGGTCAAGAACCTCGGCGTCGATGCCGATGCGGTCGTGATCCAGATCAACGAAGCGCCGCTGACCCATAAGATGAAGGGCGGCAAGACTTTCGTCGAGCGCGCCGCCGCGGCTGCTGCAGCGAAGAAGTAATTTCCTCCGTCATTCCGGGATGCGCCTTGGCGCAGGCCCGGAATCCATAACCACGATCGGGAGTATGGATTCTTTGATGTGCAATTGCACATCAAAGCTCGCGCTACCGCGCGCCCCGGAATGACAGTGACCATCGAGGCAATGCATGGACGCGCGCGAAATCATCACAATCGGTATGAGCGCCGAGCGCAGACTTGTGGTGCCGGTCGAGCGCACCGTCGGGTTCTTTGTTCCTGATATGCCGATGGTCTATGCGACGCCCATGATGATTCTGGAGATGGAGATGGCCTCCGCCGACGCCATCAAGCCTTGTCTCGAAAAAGGCTGGATCACCGTCGGCACCGAGGTCGATATCCGCCATCTCGCGGCCTCGCCGGTCGGCGCGACGGTGCGGACCACGGCGAAGGTGATCGCGGTCGAGCGTCGCGTGATCCGCTTCGAGGTCGAAGCCTTTGACGACGAGCGCAAGATCGGCGAGGGCCGCCACACCCGCGGCCTTGTCAATGTCGAGAGTTTCAACAAGCGGCTTGGGACGAAATAGTTATACGATCAGACCTCATCCTGAGAGGCGGCCACTTGGCCGCGTCTCGAAGGATGTACCACGAGTGATATCCATCCTTCGAGACGCCGCAAAGCGCGGCTCCTCAAGGATGAGGACCGCAGCAAGACTACTTCGCCAATTCCTTGGAACGCTTTGTCGCCGCGGCGATCGCGCGGATCATGAGCTGCTGCATGCCGTCTGCGGCCATGAGAACTTGAAGCGCCGCGGCCGTGGTGCCGCCGGGCGAGGTGACATTCTGGCGCAAGGTCGCGGAGGCCAATTCCGAGCGATGCAGCAACTCGCCGGAGCCCGCGACCGTTTCGCGTGCGAGCTTGGTTGCGAGTTCGGCCGGCAATCCGGCCTCGACGCCAGCCCGCGTCAATACCTCGGCGAGCAGGAAAACATAGGCTGGACCGGAGCCCGAGACCGCCGTCACCGCGTCCATCAGGTCCTCGTCGTCAACCCACTCCACGGAGCCGGTGGCGCGCAAGAGCGCGTCGGCGGTCGTGCGCTGCCCGACGCTGACCTTTTCGGCCGCAACCGCCACCGTGATGCCGCGGCCGATCGCAGCCGGCGTGTTGGGCATGGCGCGCACCACCATGCCGCCGCAGACTTTCTCGATCGCGGCGATAGTCATGCCGGCCATGATCGAGACCACCAGCGTTGAGGCTGTCGTGAACGGCTTCAACGTGCTACCGGCTTCGCGGAACGATTGCGGCTTGACCGCGACCACTAGCGTTTCGACGCTGCCGACATCTCCTGCCGGCGGATTGAGGCGAACGCCTCTTGCGACGAGCGCGCTGATTTCGCTGGCAGGCTGCGGCTCGATCACAACGACGCGCCTTGGATCGAGCCCCTGAGCCAGCCAGCCCGTCAGCATCGCGCCGCCCATCTTTCCCGCGCCGGCCAGCGCGAGGGTGCCGGTGATGTTTTGCAAGGGGTGGTTGGTACTCAAAGGTGTCACCATAAAAGCTGTCATCGTCCCCCTGGTGCGCAATTGCGCACGGGGCGCGGGATTCATGACCACAGCCGGTTCTAGTGAAGCGCAGAACCCGCGACAAGCATTTTACCCGAACGCAGTCGTCACGGAATATGGGTCCCGGCTCAAGGCCGGGACGACATCGAAGGTGTGGAGAGGACCGAAGCCAACTGACGCTCAGGCCTCACCCTCGGTATCGAACATCGCCGCGCTCATCGCTTCTGCCGCGCTCTTCCCGGCCCAGACCACGAACTGGAACGCAGGATAGTACCGCTCGCAGGCGTGGATGGCGCCCCCCAGCATGCTCTCGCATTGCGCGGTCGAAGCGATCAGGCCGCCGGGCAGCACCAGCGCCTGGCGGTACATGATCAGGCCGGTGTGGGTCCACAGATCGAAATGGCCGATCCATAATTGTTCGTTGATCCCGGCAATCAGCCGTTGCACCTCAGGCCGCCGGGCCGAGGGGATCTTCATGTCGAAGGCGCAGGCCAGATGCAGCGCCTCGATCTCGCTCATCCAGGTGAAGGAGAGCTGATAGTCGGTCCACTCCCCCCTGGAGACGATCGTCACCTCGTCCTCGCCGGAACGCTCGAACGCCCAGTTGTTGTCCGACGCAATATCCTCCACCACCGTGAGCGGATTGGTCCGGGAATCGATTATGCTTTCGAGGAGGGACATGCCGTCTCGACCCTTGTTTTTTGCCTTTGTTGATACACACGCGGAGACCGGCACGCGCGAGTGGCGCGGCGCTGCCGACTGCATTTCCCGGATCGCCTTGCTGATCGTGTCGGGGCCTGCCGGGATGAAGTGATGTGATTTGCGGAATCCGCGCAACCGCACGCCGAGTCCGTCCACAGCCAAAGCGACGCTCGTCCACAGCTGATCTCAGCCACAATTATTAATTTGAGAACAAACCGGAATCGGGTCCGCGCTTGCCCTATCCGGTGCTGAATCCCTCCTCCTTGCGAGCCCGGATCAGCCCGCCTTAATGGTTAGTTTTGCCGCCCGAATGTTGCCGGGAGTTTCGCAGAGTATCGCTCTGGCGTCATGGGGACATGCGGATTACCCATAATGAGAGTTCTTGCTGAGGCCGCCCCCGTTGGTCATAATCCGAATTAGGCCGCTCATTCCGGGCGGCCGATGTTCTCAGGGCGGGGTGAAAATCCCCACCGGCGGTAAAGGGCGAAGCAGCCCAAGCCCGCGAGCGCCTTCTCCTCCCCGGAGAAGGGTCAGCAGATTCGGTGCAATTCCGAAGCCGACGGTTAAAGTCCGGATGAAAGAGAACGGTTGCGGCAGCTCGCGCGGGTTTCGCGTGGCTAAGGTCGTTCCGTATGCCCTGATTCTGGTCCTGAAAGAGGAAAGCCATGAATCAGATATTGCAAGAAGCCGAAGTCCAAGAAGCTGAACTCCAAGAAGCTCAAATCCAAGAAACCCAAATTCAGCAATCCGAAGCCACGGAAGTCGAACGCGCGCCCGACACGCCCGAGCGCCCGCCGGCTCCCGCACATCCGCGATTTGCAAAACCGCAGCGGGTCGCGTTCGTGCAGTCGTCCTGGCATCGCGAGGTGGTGGAGGAATGCCGGATTGCATTCCTCGCCGAGAGTCAGGCGCGCGGCATCACCCATATCGACATGTTCGAGGTGCCGGGCTCGTTCGAGATCCCGCTGCATGCGCAGATATTGGCGAAGACGCGGCGCTACACCGCGATCGTCGCGGCGGGGCTGGTGGTCGATGGCGGCATCTACCGGCACGAATTCGTCGCCGACACCGTGATCAAGGCGCTGATGGATGTGCAATTGCGCACCGAAGTGCCGGTGTTCTCAGCCGTGCTGACGCCGCAGCAATTTCACGAGAGCGCGGCGCATTTCGAGTTCTTCCGCAAGCATTTTGCCACCAAGGGCGTCGAAGTCGCGGAAGCCTGTGCCAACACCCTGCACAGTCTCGAGCGCCTGCGCGGCCAGGTCGCGGCGGGGATTGTGTAAGCAGATTGTAGAGTGGGCAAAGGCGCACTTGCGCCGTGCCCAGCACTTCAAACCGTTATGTCGAAGGGTGGGCACGCTTTCGCTTGCCCACCCTATGCAACTACAACGAGGACTTAGTCGAACAGACTCGACACCGACTCTTCCGCCGCGGTGCGGCCGATCGCTTCTGCGATCAATCCGGCGATCGAGAGCGTGCGTATATTGGCGGCCTTCTTGACCGCTTCCGTCGGCAGGATCGAGTCGGTGATGACGAGCTCTTTCAGCTTGGACGAGGCGATGCGAGCCGCGGCGCCGCCCGACAGCACGCCGTGGGTGATATAGGCGAAAACTTCCTTGGCACCGTTGGCTATCAAGGCGTCGGCGGCATTCACCAGCGTACCGCCGGAATCCACGATGTCGTCGACCAGGATACAGGTGTAGCCGGCGACGTCGCCGATCACGTTCATCACTTCGGACTCGCCGGGACGTTCGCGGCGCTTGTCGATGATGGCGAGCGGCGTGTTGATGCGCTTGGCCAGTCCGCGCGCGCGCACCACGCCGCCGACATCGGGCGACACCACCATGACATTGGCGAGGTCGAAGCGTTCGCGGATGTCGCGCACCATCACTGGCGACGCGTAGAGATTGTCAGTCGGGATGTCGAAGAAGCCCTGGATTTGGCCGGCGTGGAGATCGAGCGTCATCACCCGGTCGGCGCCGGCATGGGTGATCAGGTTGGCCACGAGTTTGGCTGAGATCGGGGTGCGGGAGCCCGATTTGCGATCCTGGCGGGCGTAGCCGAAATAGGGCACCACCGCGGTGATGCGGCGGGCCGAGGCCCGGCGCAGCGCGTCGGTGATGATCAAGAGTTCCATCAGGTGGTCGTTGGCCGGATATGACGTCGACTGCAGGATGAACACATCCGAACCGCGGACGTTTTCCTGGATCTCGACGAAGATCTCCATGTCGGCGAAGCGCCGGACCACGGCTTTGGTCAGCGCCAGGCCAAGTCCCTCGGCGATTTCCTGCGCCAGGGCAGGGTTGGAATTGCCGGCGACCAACTTGATCGAGCCGTTCTTGGCCGCCATGGCTGCCTCTCCCCGCGCTTTGCTGGATACGATGTTCAGCATCTCAAGTACCTACAGAACCGGCGGGTTTCGATGGGCGAGGAAATATCAGGCAGGTGACGCAGCGGCAACCCGTTAGGCTGGTTTTCCCGGTCAAAAATGGCCCATTTCTCCGGCGATTTGGCTACCGCCCTGTGTAGCCCAGCGCGCTGACGCTGACATTGCCCGAGCCCGGCTCGGTTTGCTGCGTGCTCGCCACGGCGGGGCCGCGGCGGCTCGGCGTCGGAGCGGGCGGCTCATCGGCCGGCGTGCCATTAGTCGTGCCATTGATCATGTTGCTGAGGCCGCTCAGACCGGCTTGCGCGATCTTGCGGAGGATCAGGTCGTCGGCAGCCGCCCAGGCGTCGCGTCCCGCCTTGCCGGCCGGCTCCTCGCCGGAGAGACGCAGCGCGCGCTGCTGGTTGCCGTCATAGACATCCCATACCCATGAAATCATGGTCCGGCCGCGCACGACCTGCGCCGAGAGATAGCTGCGCACGCGGTAGAACGCGCCGCCTTCGCGCGACACGATGGACAAATTCCGAAGTTTTGATTCGCTGTCGAGCACGTTGACCATGCGATCGAACACAGGCGGCGGAGGGCCGTCGATCGACTCGAAGGCGACGGTTGGACCGTCGCCGGCCATCGCGAAGGAGTTGCTGCTTCCCGCGCCGCCGCTGGCACAGCCGCCGAGCGCGCAGGCTGCGACCAGCAATGTCGCGGCAATGATGGCGCGCGGCGTTCTCAGCGACAGGGATTTGACGGTGTCGTTCACCGTCCCCCGATATCGTTAAAATGCATTAACGTCTAGGGCAGGGGCGACATGCAGGCTAATCGAGTGTGACGGCGGTAATGGCTCGAAAATTTCCGTTCAAGTGGAAGTACTTCCGTTGCCGATCACGTTTCCAGTGCGATCGCGTGAACGTGCCTGCCGTAGTCCGGCTCCTTGCGGTGCACCGAGCGGCGGTAGCTGAAGAAGCGCTCGTCGGAATAGGTGTCGACGCCGACATCCTCGATCATCAGGACGCCGGCATTTTCGAGCCGCATGCGGATGAAGCCGGCGAGATCGAAAAGGGCATGGCCGTCGCGCTGGCCGGGGAGGAAGAACACCGCATGCTCGGCGTTGGCATCCAGAAAACGTTCGACGAATTCACTGCCGACTTCGTAAGAGTGCTGGCGGATCAGCGGACCGATCGCGGCCACCATGCCGCTGCGGTCGGCGCCGAGCTTTTCCATCGCATCGACCGTCGATTCCAACACACCGGTCAGGGCGCCCTTCCAGCCGGCATGGGCGGCGCCGATCACCCGCGCATTGGGATCGACGAACAGGATCGGCCCGCAATCGGCCGCCGTGACACCGATTGCAATACCTTCCGTGCGCGTGACGATGGCATCGCCGCGCGGCCGCGCGGCGCTGTCCCACGGCGTGGTGGCGACCACGACGTCAGGCGAATGCACCTGGTACAGCGTCAGCAGACGACCGGGGGTGACGCCCATCTGCTCCGCCATCCGGCGGCGATTTTCAGCGACCTTGGCGGCGTCATCGTTGGAGCCGATGCCGCCATTGAGGCCGGCATAGATGCCGTCGGACACGCCGCCCTCCCGCGAGAAGAAGGCGTGGCGCAGGCCGGGTATGGCTGACAGCAGTGGGGATCCGAGCGTCATGCGTGTTCGGCCTCGTGTTGCGGCTTGTCGCTCAGCCCGGCAATCGAGGTGAGTTGCGGGTCGGATATAGCCACTGCCTTGAACATCGAGCCCATGCCGCCGCGCCCACTGTCCGTCAGCCGCTTCAGCGCGCCCGCAATATCGGCGGAAATTTCCGGCGAGGCCTTCGCCATCAGCCCGGCCGCACGCGCCTCGATGCCAAGCCGTTTGAGGAATTCGCCCTGCGTCACCGGACCGTGTACGCGCGCGCAGAGATCTTCGGCGGCGCGCACCAGCGCCTGAAAATCGACATGGGCGGTGACGTCGGCCTGACCGGGATTCTTCAGGGGATCGGTAAAACTGTGGCGGGCGATCGCCTGAAAGGTATCGCCGGCGTCGCTGCGCAGATGGCCGTAATCGATGATCAGCGCCGCACCGTCCTGATCGCGAACCCGGCTCGCGATCTTCATGATCTCGGTATCGGGACGCCACTCGAACACGGCGCCGACCGGGGCGGCGCGTACCAGTGGCGGCAGCAGCACTTCGAAACGCGGCATGGGTTCGGCTGCCGCGCCGAATGCCAGTTTGCCGTAGGAATCGAGTTCGACTACGCGTTCATGCCAGCCGCTCTGCCGCTTCACCATCTGGTGGATCGGCAGCACGTCGAAATATTCATTGGCGAGGATGACCGCGGGGCCATCGGGTATGTCGTCGATGCTGTCATGCCAGGAGACGTTGCGAACGCCGGACAGCGTCGCCCGCTGCCTTTCGCGCAGCACCGGGTTGATCTCGACGAGATGGATGCTCAGCGACTGATACAGCGGGGGCAGCACGCGAAGCGCGCGCAGCGCATCCGCCATCATGGTGCCGCGGCCGGGCCCAAGTTCGACCAGCCGCAGCAACGGCGGCGAGCCGATGGCCTTCCAGATCGAGGCCGACCACAGCCCCAAAAGTTCGCCGAACATCTGGCTGACCTCGGGGGAGGTGGTGAAATCGCCCTCGCGGCCCAGCGGATCGCGCGATACGTAGTAGCCGTGCTGCGGATGCATCAGGCACAGCTCCATGTATCGCCAGACCGGCATCGGACCTGACGATTTGATCAGCTTCTTGATCTCGGAGTACAGCGGCGAAACTTCGGTCACAGCCTGCCTTAAATCGACTTCGGCAAATGTATAGTCGCCTTACGGCGACATGCCGCTACAATAAGGATAATGCCGACGATAATCATCGGTACCGACAGCAGCATACCCATGGTCAGCCCGCCCCACAAAAATCCGAGTTGGGGGTCGGGCTCTCTGAAGAATTCGCCGACAATGCGGGCGAGACCGTAAATCGCAATAAAACTGCCGAGGATCAGGCCGGGCCGTTTCAGGGCGCCGATCCGGATCATCACCGCGAGCACGGTGAACAGCAGGATGCCCTCGAGCCCCGCCTCGTAAAGCTGGCTCGGATGCCGCGGCAGCGGTCCGCCATTGGGAAACACCATCGCCCAGGGCAGGCTCGGATCGGCGGGCCGGCCCCATAATTCGCTGTTGATGAAATTGGCGAGCCGCCCAAGAAACAGCCCGATCGGCCCGACCGCGGTGGTGATGTCGCCGAGCGAGAGGATCGAGATATTATTCCGGCGGGCAAACAGCATCACCGCGGCGACGCAGCCGAGAAAGCCGCCGTGGAACGACATGCCGCCCTTCCACAATTCGAAAATCTCGGCCGGATGCTGGATGAAGAAGCCGAGATTGTAGAACAGCACATAGCCGGTGCGGCCGCCGACGATGATGCCGACGGTGACCCAGAGGATGAAATCGTCGAGCTGCAGCAGCGAGATCGGCGCCGGCCCGCCCCACAGTCGCTCTTTCTTGACCAGCGAGCGGGCGTAGATCCAGCCCAGCACGATGCCGCCGATATAAGCCAGCGCATACCAGCGGATCGCGATCGGCCCGATCGAGAT
>JBJMTR010000379.1:0-10404 GCA_045811565.1 Bradyrhizobium sp. | reverse complement strand
GCACCGCGATCGTAAACTTCAACAACAGCAATCCGTTCACGGCCTATGGGCGCCCGCTGGTCAGCGACAACGGTCTCGCCGCTTCCGCCGTCACCAAGGGTATTCCCACGGTAACCGCGACCATGCGCGCGATGGAAAGCGCCGGCGTGGTGCGGACCCTGGCCGAGCCCAACCTGACCGCGATTTCCGGCGAGTCCGCGACTTTCATCGCCGGTGGCGAATTTCCGGTTCCTGCCGGCTACTCCTGCGATCCGACGACCCATGTCTGTACGACGCAGATCAGCTTCAAGAAATTCGGCATTTCCCTCAACTTCACGCCGGTGGTGCTGACAGAGGGCCGGATCAGCCTGCGCGTGATGACCGAGGTCTCCGAACTCTCGAACGACAACGCCATTACCTTGAACCAGGCCGGCAATTCGCTGACCGTTCCGTCCATACGGACGCGCCGCGCGGAGACGACGCTCGAGATCCCGTCGGGCGGATCCATGGCGATGGCCGGCTTGATCCAGGAGCAGACCAAGCAGGCGGTCAACGGCTTGCCCGGTCTCGACCAATTGCCGGTTCTCGGCGCGCTCTTCAGGAGCCAGGACTACGTCAACAACCAGACGGAGCTGATGGTTCTTGTGACGCCCTATGTTGTTCGGGCGGTCGCCCAGAAGGAGTTGTCCCGTCCCGATGACGGTTTTGCGCCCGCGTCCGATTCTCAATCGACCCTGTTGGCGCGGATCAACCAAATTTACGGCCTCGCTGCCCACGACGAGCCGATTGGTACTTACCAGGGCAACTTTGGCTTCATCATTGACTGAGACGCAGCTGCCCTGATGCGGGACGAGGACGGAACGATGACTAGCAGAGCGCCGATTGATTGCCTCCAGACGCTGCGCCTCTTGTGTGCGCTCATTGGCCTTTCGGCCGTGCTGGGGGCATGCACGCAGACCGGTGGTGAAGTCGTCACCGCGAGCGTTCCCAACGATTACCGCCAGCGTCACCCCATCGCCGTTCACGAAGGAGACCGCTCGATCGTGGTTTTCGTCGGTCATGCGCGCGGCGGGCTGTCGGCTTCACAACGCACCGACGTCGCAGGCTTGGCACAGACTTGGGTACGCGAAGGCACCGGCGCGATCGTGGTCGACGTGCCCGTCGATACGCCGAATGCACGGGCTGCGGCAGCTTCGTTCCGGGAGATTCAGGCCGTGCTTGCGGCAGGCGGCGTGCCTTCGCGCGCAATTACGCTGCACAATTACCATCCGGACGATCCGCGAGCATTCGCGACGATCAGGCTGACCTATCCGAGGATTGCGGCAGTTGCCGGACCCTGTGGCTTGTGGCCGGAGGATCTTGGACCGTCGATTTATGACTATGGCTATAACCAGAACAAGCCGTACTACAATTTTGGCTGCGCCACGCAGCGCAACCTTGCGGCCATGATCGACAATCCCGCGGACCTTGAGCAGCCGCGACCCGAAAGCCCCGCCTACACCGAGCGGCGCACGGCAGCGTTTGAGAAGTATCGCAAGGGTACCTCGACCGCGACCACCTATCCCGAAGCCGACAAGGCCAAACTCAGCGATACAGGCAGATGATCAGCCGCGTCCCTCAAAATCCTGGAGAGCATCCGGACGTCGCGCCGCCGCTCGCCGACGATTATATCGCTCCGGCGCCCCGTGTGTCGGTACAGGCGTTTTGCGAGACGGTGGCAATCGCAACCAGCGTGCGCGCGGCAAGCGAAGACCGCCGCCTCGGCAAGGTCCATCTTTCGGTTCACATGGGTGGCATCATCGCTGCCGTCGACGCCTACCACACGGCGCCTACTCCGAACGTGATCATTCTGGAAAGCGATGGTAGCCGCGATATCCTCGCTGGCCTCGATGAACTTGCGACCGTATGCGATGCGGGGACCCGCGTCGTCGTGATCGGCAGCGCCAGCGACGTGGCACCCTATCGTGAACTGGTGCGCCGCGGCGTCAGCGACTACGTCATCGGGCCGGTCCAACCTCTGGACGTGGTGCGCTCGATTTGCGGTCTGTACGCGGCGTCGGAGGCCGTAGCGGTCGGTCGGATGATCGCCGTCGTCGGCGCAAAAGGCGGCGTCGGCGCATCTACCGTCGCTCACAATGTGGCCTGGACGATCGCGCGCGATCTCGCGCTGGATTCCGTTGTCATCGATCTCGACCTGGCCTTCGGCACGGCCGGTCTCGACTATAATCAGGATCCGTTGCAAAGCATCGCCAATGCGATCTTTCAGCCGGATCGGCCCGACACCGCTTTGATGGAGCGCTTGCTGGCGAAATGCACCGACCGCCTCAGCCTGCTGGCAGCACCGGCGACGCTCGATCAGGTCTACGACTTCGGCGCGGAAGCGTTCGATGCGATCTTCGACACGTTGCGCATGACGACGCCCTGCATCGTGCTGGACGTTCCGCACCAATGGTCGGGATGGACCAGGCGCGCGCTGGTGGGGGCGGACGATATTCTGATTGTCGCCGAGCCGGACCTCGCCAACCTGCGCAATACCAAGAACATGTTGAATGTGCTGAAAGCCTCGCGGCCCAACGACCGGCCGCCGCTATACTGTCTCAATCAGGTCGGGATGCCCAAGCGTCCCGAAATCGAGCCGCGCGGATTTACGAAGGCCATCGAGAGCCCGCCGATCGCGACCATTCCCTTCGATTCGCGACTGTTCGGCACCGCCGCCAATAACGGCCAGATGATCTCGGAAATCGCCGCGAGCCACCGCACCACCAGGATGTTTCTAGAGCTCGCACATCGGCTCACGGGCCGCGGCGAGCCCAGGAAACCGCAGCGTTCGTTCTTGTCGCCGATCATCAAGAAGTTGCGGTCCAGCGGACGGTCGTAACGCTACGATCACGGCTGATGGACGCGGTTGCCCCTTGGTCAGTCAGGACGCCCGGCAGCCGCGATGGGTATCTTGTCTCTCTCCGCGCGAGCGTTCTCTTTGCGAGCCAGCAATCGCTTCAGATAAGCGACATTCTTGGCGGCCTCCTCGGGCGGCAGATCGGCCTTCGCGATGGTTTCAGCCTCGGCAATGTGACCCTGCAGGCCAACCACCAACGCCAAATTCGCACGCACCCGCGGATCCGCACCCGCACGACTATAGGCGCGGCGCAGCGTCTCCTCCGCCTTGGCCAGATCTTTAGACAATACGTACGAAAGTCCGACGTTGGAGAGCACGGACGGCTCTTCGGGCGCGATTTTCAGCGCGCTCGCGTAGTACTGCCGCGCCTCCTCATATCGGCCGAGCTGATCGAGCGCGGCTCCCTGGGCCGACAGAATGTGCCAATCAGGATCGTCGGGGGTATGGGCGCGGCCAAGGACGTCAAATGCCTGTTGGAAATTGCCGTTGTCCGCCAGCGCCCGTCCATACCCCGCAAGGAGCGCCTTGTTGCTGGGGTTGGCGATCGTGGTCTGCTCGAGCACCGCGACGGCCTGGGAGCGCTGCCCCGCGGCCCGGAGCGCCCTCGCGTATTTTAGGGCCGCGTCGGTATCCTTGGGGTTCGCGCGATAGCGATCCTGATAGGATTCTACGTCGCGCCGAGGATCGGCAGCACGGCTTGCTTCAGTGTTCTCACCGAGCGAGCCCGTGATGTCAGACGTGCCAGGGGTTTGGCAGCTGCACAGCCCCAAAACCAGAATTGCTGATGATGCGGTACTCGCGAGAAGTCTCGCGAAGTAAGATGGTTGGGACAACTTCTGGAGCATGTACTTTGACCATGGCCGGCGACTGTCCAGAGTGTTCCCACTTTAACCCTAAGTTCCGGTTAAGCCGGCATCCTGCCGAGGTCATGGGCAGCCTGGCCGCGTCCATTGGTGCCGACCTCGCGGCGACCAACGAAGGGCGCTAACCAGTCTGGGTGTTCTTGCGGAGTGTCGCTCTAATCGATGAATTGAGCGCCGAATTCGCAGCCGATCCGCCATGCCAGGCGGCACTGCCGGGGTCGGCCGGTCGACATGATGACGGTGAATTCAGCAGGGATTTCCGGATATTCGGCGATTATCTTGAGGCCGCCGTCCGACACGTCCGTGATCATGCAGTCCCGCGGCAAAGCGCCGGTCCCGAACTGGATTTTCGCAAAACTTCTGCATAGACGACGTTCGCTCTTGCGTCGATTCGACAACATGTCGACCCCTGGCTCTGTTCGAAGGATTCATCCCACCTCCGAAGCTTTACAGAAGAATTGTTGGAATCTGCCTAGCGGGACCGCTCGCAATGTATCGGTTGTTTTTGAATTCTGTTTACCGAATCAGCAGCCTTTACGTCTGCCAAATCGCCAAATTTGATCCATGGCTCTCCGTCCCGCCGCTAAATGGCTCTCTACTCCGAGATCTCGCGACAATCGGCGCTGTCGTCGAAGTGCTGCGCGACCGCGGTCATGTGCACCCTTGGGAGTTAACCCGGCTGGAAGAATGTCGCGCAACTCTGTTTCGGTCAGCCCGGTTGCCAAGCTGCTCGCTCAATTCGGCTTCATGCCGGCCGCTTTGACCAGGTCTGAATTTGCTGCAATTTCCCTTTCAATAAACGCATCGAATTCTTTCGGCGACATCAGCATGGGGTCGACACCGAGCGCTGACAGCTTTCCCTGCACAGCGGATGTCTTTAGCGCCTTCGCCGTCTCGTCATACGCTTTTCGACGATCTCGCGTGGCGTTTTCGCCGGCAGAAAAAGACCAAACCACGTTGAAAACTCCGCATCTGCAAGACCGGCTTCACGTGTCGCGATTCACCGACTGGCTACCTCCTCTACTCCCAAATTACCGCATTCATCAGCGCGCCTCTCTGCGACATTCGCTTCGTTCGATTGCCGGCTCGGCGCCAGCGAGCGCTGCCGAGTCTTTGGCAACCATCTGACAACAAAGGGGTTGATCCGCCGCCGTTTGGCGATAGCCTGACCCTTCGACTCGATTGCCGGAAACTAACAAGCATGGGAAGCATGGTTCTTCTAGACCTGATGGGTGGCGTGGCGTTGCTGCTGTGGGGCCTTCACATGGTCCACAGTGGGATTTTACGCGCGTTCGGTCCCGATCTGCGCCTGCTCCTGGCAAAAGCGCTGAAGAACCGCTTCACCGCCTTCGGCGCCGGTCTCGGCCTGACCGCCCTGCTCCAGAGCAGCACCGCGACGGCGCTGATCACAAGTTCATTTACGTCTGAAGGCCTGGTCAGCCTGGTGCCGGCGCTCGCGATCATGCTCGGCGCCAATGTCGGCACTACGCTGATCGTGCAAATCCTGTCGTTCAATATCGCGGCCGTCGCGCCGATTCTGTTCATTATCGGCCTGTTCGCCTTCCGCACCGGACCCCGGTCGCGCATCAAGGACATCGGCCGCGTCTCGATTGGCCTGGGATTGATGCTGCTGGCGCTGCATATTCTGCTCGATACGCTGGCGCCGGCCGAGAATGCGCCCGGCATGCGCGTATTCATGAACGCGATCACAGGCGATCCTGTGCTCTGCATCTTGATCGGCGCCATCGTGACCTGGGTGGTGCATTCGAGCGTGGCCAGCGTGCTGCTGGTAATGTCCCTCGCCTACGCGCAATTCATTTCGCCCTATGCGGCACTGGCGCTGGTGCTCGGCGCCAATCTCGGCAGCGCAATCAATCCGGTCTTCGAAGGTGCGCGCCGCGATGATCCGGCAAGCTACCGGCTGCCGCTGGGCAATCTCATCAATCGCGTGGTCGGCGTCGTCCTGGTCGCGCCGTTCCTGCGTCCGATCACGGAAACATTGCAGGCCTGGCAGCCCGATCTCGCCAAGGCGACCGCCGAATTCCACATCGCCTTTAACCTGGTGACCGCGATCCTGTTCATCGGGTCGCTCGACGGCATGGCGCGGCTGTTGAAGAAGCTGCTGCCGAAGCGCATTCGGGAAACCGACCCGTCACGGCCGCGCTATCTCGATGAGAGCGCATTGGAGACACCCTCACTCGCCTTGGCGGATGCCGCGCGCGAGACGCTGCACATGGGCGATCATGTCGAGGTCATGCTGCGCAAGGTGATGGCGGCGATTATGACCAATGATCGCGCGCTGGTAGATCAGGTCTCACGCATGGACAACAGCGTCGACGGCCTCGATGAGGCGATCAAGCTCTATGTCACCAAACTCACCCGGGGCAGCCTTGACGAACGTGAGGCGCAGCGGGCGATGGAGATCATCTCCTTCGCCATCAACCTCGAGCACATCGGCGACATCATCGACAAAAACCTGAGCGAACTCGCGACCAAAAAGATCAAGCGACGGTTCCAGTTCTCGCCGGAAGGTGCCGAGGAACTGTCCGCCTTTCACAAGCGCATCGTAGAGTCGCTGCGGATCGCGTTCGGCGTCTTCATGTCCGGCGACGTCAACGAAGCGCGCAAGCTGCTTGCCGAGAAAGCGGCGCTACGCAGTGCCGAACTCGCCGCCACCGAGCGGCATCTCGATCGCTTGCGCGAAGGCCGGCCCGAAACCATTGAAACGACGTCGCTCCATCTCGACGTGCTGCGCGACCTCAGGCGCATTCATTCGCACATCTGCTCGGTCGCCTATCCCGTGCTCGACGCTGCCGGCGAATTGACCGCGTATCGTAAAGCCGAGAGCGATGCGGTAACACTGCCGGCCGTGGCGGCGCAGCCTTCCACGCGGTAGTGGCGCTAGAGCATGATCCGGAAAAGTGGGCACCGGTTTACCCTCGCGACAAACGCAAAGCGTTTGCGCGGAGATCATGCTCAAACAAAAGGATAGAGCGGGATGACGATTTGAGGAAAAGTCATCACGCTCTAGCCGCCGACAGGTGCCTGCCGTCCGTCGATTACGATGAAATAGAGATTGCGGATGTAGACCACGAGGCCGAAGGCCTGACCCGCGATGAAGACCGGGTCGCGTCGATACAACGCGTAAATCAACAATAGCACGCCGCCGCCGATCGAGAAAAACCAGAACGCGACCGGGACCACGCTCTTGCGTGCGCGTTCCGATGCAATCCATTGCACCAGGAATCGCGCGGTGAAGAAGCCTTGCGCAATGAATCCAAGCACGACCCAGGCATCGAATTTGACGATGAAGACGTCGTGCAGGTAGTTGAGCAGCTCAGTCATGGCAAATCACCTTGGCAGGTCACTTTGGGACGTCACCTCAGTCGCAATGGGCGTCGGCTTCTTGCGGCGGATCAGCCACCACACGCCGGCAAGATCCATGATCCCGATCCATAGCCGGTCGAAGAAGCCGTAATTTGACACGCCGGACTGGCGCGGACGATCGACCACGTCGACATAGCTGATCTCAAAGCCCTCGCGACGGACCAGCGCCGGCAGGAAACGATGCAGCCCGTCGAAATAGGGCATCGACAGGAACACCTCGCGCGGGAATGCTTTCAGCCCGCAGCCGGTGTCGCGCGTGCCGTCGCGCAGGATCGAGCTGCGCACCGCATTGGCGATACGCGACTGGATCTTCTTCAAGCCGGTGTCCTTGCGTCCGACCCGCTGGCCGGCCGCTAGCCCGACGCGGCCGCCGCCGTTCTCGATTGCGGAAATCAGGTCCGGCAGGAATGTCGGGTTGTTTTGCCCGTCGCCGTCAAGCGTCGCCACGATCGCGCCGCGCGCGGCCCGGACCCCGCTGCGCACCGCTGCCGATTGCCCGGCAGAATTCGTGTGCCTGATCTGCCTGAGATTTGGGCGCTGCTTCATCAGCGAGTTCAGCCGCTCGGCGGTCGCATCGGTCGAGCCGTCGTTCACATAGATGATTTCGTAGTCCCAGCGGCCGTCGAGCGCGCTAGTGATTTCTGCAATCAATGGAGCGACGTTCTCGGCTTCGTTGCGCACGGGCACCACGATGGAAACGGCCACCGTTGCGTTGTCGGGAGAAGGCAAATCAGCACTCGTGGTTGGAATTGAGGGGCCGCTGCGGGAACCGCCCGACAGACCATTGCGGCGACCGCTTTTATGGGGCGAAGGCGCCCCGGGCAACCCTTTTGAGGCGGCCCGAGGAGGGTCCGGCCAATGGCACAATCGAGCCGTCGCGTTGGATCGCAAATCCCAGGCGGCGGGCCGCAAACCAGTAGCGCACGAACATCGCGCCGATCACGCCGACCAGCGCGCCGGCCACCACGTCGCTCGGATGATGCGCCAGCAGCACAAGGCGCGTAGCGGCGATCAGAAGCGCGTAGGCGGCCATCGCCAGCCGCGCCCTGGGCCAAATCGCCGACACTGCAAAGGCCAGCGCGAAGGCCGTGATCGCGTGCCCTGAGGGAAAGCTCGAGTAAGCCTGGGTGCCGGCGAAATGCGAAAAGTTGAAGGCGTCGGCCTGTCCACCGACAAACGGTCGGCCGCGGCCGATGCTCCATTTGAGCAATTCGCCGATGAGAACGGGCACCAGCACCGCGAGGAACAGGAACTGCAACCGCGTCCCCAGTCCCAGCAACAACGATCGCGGAATTCCGCGCACACCCGGCGCAATGATCGCAACCACGATCAATAGCCCGGCGAGCGACAACAGCACGTACGCGTCCTTGCCGAAATCGGTCAGGATGCGGACCGGCCAGAGGCTTGCGGTGCCGCGAGAGGGCATCAGGCCGATCTCCTGCACGTCGAACGCATACATCAGTGCGATAACGGCGGCACCCAAAACCGCCGTCAGCAGTAACCCATGACGTGCCGCTCGGCGTGCAGCGTCCGCTCGCCGTGAATGCGCCGGCGCACGCACGAGCTGGGCGAAGGACACCCACGTTACCGTCGCGAAACGGGAAACATAGCTGGTGGATTCGCCGATGCCGGCCCGCGCAGACATCTTACTCGGTGCCCTCGGAGCGGAAGATGGCGATCGAGATCGCCCTGCCCTGTGAGATGTTGTAGCCATCGATGCGGGTAGGCGCGTTGTAGCGCAGGCCGATCGCTTCGGCGCGCTGCAGGAAGCTGCGCTCAGAGCGCTGTTCGACCAGCGCGAAGCGGCAGGCGCCGTGCCCCAAAAAATCCGCGGCGCCCGATCCGTCCGTGAGCAAGGTCGAGGTGCCCGTCATGAACACGAGGCTCGGCTCGTGAAAGCCTGCCGCGGCGGCTTTTGGCCCGATGCAGACGACGTTACGCAAAGCGCGCGCGACCTCCGCGCTCGGGAACAGCGGCGTCAGGGATGGCAGCACCACGCCGTAGATCCCGGCCGCCAGCAGCATCGCCGCGATCACCGCGTTCAAGAGCGAACGCTCGGCGCGGGCGTCCTCAAACAGCCACCAGGCGAACAGGCCGAAGATCATCGCCGCCGCCAGGAACGGCCAGGCCGGAAAGACCGGCTGATGCATCAGCTTGATCGCGCCGACGATCGCGATCACGGAGGCGATCGCTGGGATTGCGAACCACCACGCCGCGCCGCGGATCAACCAGGATCGCGACAGCACCCGCCGTTCCAGCGCCCCGACGGTCAGAATGGCGATAGCCGGATAGAGCGGCAGCACGTAGTGCGGCAGCTTTGTCAGCACGATCTCGAACACGATCCAGGACGGGATCAGCCACGCCAGCAGATATTGCGCGCCGGGCTCCCGTCTTGCCCGCCACACCGCCGGCGCCGCCATTCCTGCCAACGGCGCGCCCGGCCAGAACGTCACCCAGAACAGCAGCAGATAGAGCCCCGGCGGCGCACCGTGGGATTCCTGCGCGCCGAGCTTGCTCAGCATGTCGCCGCCGATTGAGTCGGCGAAGAATGCATCGCCGGCGCGCCAGAAGATCGCGACGAACCACGGCAGCACCAGCACCAGGGTCCACATCAGCCCCCAGACCGGGCGCATGCGCCAAAACCAGACTAAGGAACGGTCGAGGATCGCCAAGACCGCGATCGTCAGCCCGACGAACATCAGGATCAACGGGCCCTTGAGCAGGATGCCGCCGGCCAGCGCGGTCCAGAAGATCGCCGGCCAAGACCACGGCGGATGCGCCGGGTCCTCGCCGCGCTGCCAGGACAGATATACCCGCGCCATCGCGCCCATCGCCGCCGTGACGGTGAGCAACAGCAGCGCGTCGGTTTTGGCCAGCCGCGCTTCAGCGCCGAGCAACACGCAGCTGCACATCATCAGCCCCGCCAACCCAGCCCCGCGCCGGGTGACAAAAGCGAGCGCTGTCCAGTAGGTCAGCAATACCGCACCGATCGCACCGATCAGCGACGGCACACGATAGAGCCAGATGCGCACCTGCGCCCGCGGGAGTCCGAGTGCCGAAGCGGTTTCGACGGTGGCGGCCTGCAACCAGTAGACGCCGACCGGCTTCTTGTAGCGGACATCGTCCTGGAAACGGATGTCGACGAAATCCCCGGTCTCGACCATCTGCTTGGTCGCCTGCGCGAACCGCGCCTCGTCGCGATCGATCGGCGGGATGGTGAAGAATCCGGGCAGGAAAAGCACCAGTCCGCACAGCGTCAGGAACACGATCGCGCGCCAG
>JBJMTR010000378.1:0-3603 GCA_045811565.1 Bradyrhizobium sp. | reverse complement strand
GACTACGTTCCGGCCATGACATCGGTTTGGCCCCGTAGCCGTTACGGGTGGAGACCAGGGTTCTCGAAGAGAGAGCCCGCCGATTGAAAGGTTCCAAAACGCAGGTCGAATTGAGCGCGATAGCTGGAACTGTGCTGCTCTCGACCGCCAAGCGAACGAAAGCCTGTTATTGCGCTCGAAGACTTACGTAAGAAAACTGGGCTTGCTTTGGCAGCCTGAATGATTTGGTCGCCGGCGAAGCGCCGGCGGTTGGGGAACGCGTCTTTGTTGAACGCGACGGTTGGCGAAATTGGCATTGATTTGAACGGCATCGTGATTCGGTGCGCGCGAGCGTGTGCCGGATCGACGTAAGTAGTGAGTAGCTGAGTAGCTCGGAAGCGACGACGACCAAGGCAATTCAACGCTGGTAACTTAGGGCTGGAATTAAAGGCGAGACATGAGAAACGGTCAGAACAACAAGCGGATGCGTAACCGGAATAACAACAATAACAACAACAATAATAACCGGCGCGGTCAAAACCCGATGACCCGGGTGTTCGAATCGAGCGGACCCGACATCAAGATCCGCGGTACCGCGTCCCATGTCGCGGAGAAATACGTCCAGCTGGCACGCGACGCACGCTCTTCCGGCGATCCGGTCGCCGCCGAGAATTACTACCAGCACGCCGAACATTATTTCCGCATTATCGCAGCGGCCCAGGAACAGTTCCGGCAGAATCAGCCGCAACCGCGTCCGGACGCGGAAGCGGTTGTCGACGAGGGCGAAGACGAAGAAAGCTTCTCGAATTTCGGCCAGGAGCCCGGCTTCGTTCCACCGCAACCGCAGCCCTATATCCGTGACAACAACCAGCGCGAGGCGCAGCCCTATCAGCGCGACCAGCAGCCGCGCGAGCATCATCGCGAGCGCGAGCATCGTCCGCAGCCGCAATATCAGCCACAACCGCAGGGCCAGCCACAACCGGTGCTGGCGGACAATGGCAGCGTCGACCGCCTGCCGTCGTTCATCACCGGAAGCCCACAGCCGCAAGTGAATGGCGGCCCCGGCGGATTTGATGGCAACAGCGGCGAGCGTGGCGAACGCGAGCGCTTCCCGCGCCGGCGCCGCCGGCCGCACGGCCCGCGCCCCGACAACGTCTCCGCCCCGGCCGCGCCGAGCGATGATTTCAATCAGGGGAATGAGTAAGTCGGATCAGTCGTAGGGTGGGCACGGCGCAAAGAACGCCTTTGCCCAACCCGCTTTTCTGCCTTACCCGCGCGTCGCGGTCGATGACGGCACCAGCACCGGCTCCAGCGACGGGATCAGCCGCGAATGCTCGCGGTGCGCGGGGATCGCGCGATAAACCTGCTTGGTGGCCTCCACGATATGCACGCCGGCGAACGGCAGCGACAGCGCCGCGCCAACGCGCTCCCACGCCATCGCCGAGCGCAGGAACCAGCGGTTTCCGACCGGCGGCAGGAACAGTGCCTCGCCCCACGCCGTCGGCGTGAACCAGGTCTGCCGCAACAGTTGCGTGATCTGCGCGCGCGAATAGGGGCGGCCGTGACCGAACGGCGTGGTGTCGGTGCGCGTCCACACGCCGCGACGATTGGGGATCACCGCGATTAGCCGCCCGGATGGCGCCAGCACACGCCACACCTCGCGCAGCAATCGTTCCGGATCGTCGGACATCTCCAGCGCATGCACCAGGAGGATCCGGTCGACCGCGGCATCCGGCAGCGGCATTGAAAATTCATCGATCAGCGTCGCCAGCGCCGGCCGCGCCGTCGGCCATTTCAGGACACCCTGTGCCGCCGGCATGAAGGCCATACAGCGCTCTGAGTCCTCGCGAAACAGGCCGAGATAGGGCGTCGGATAGCCGAGCCCGAGCACGCGCAGGCCCTCTGCGTTCGGCCATCGCGCACGAATGCCGCGATTGATCAGGTGCCGCGCCACAGTGCCGAGGCGCTGCGAATAAAAATCGCGGAGATCGATGACGTCCATGGGACCAATCTAATGCGGCGCGCGGAAAATTGCATTGCCGCAGCAGCGTTAACGCCATATTTCCCACTCATATAAGGCGTGTTAGCGTTACCACTCTGTCTGTTCGTGGAGATATCATGCTTGCGGAAATTCGTTTGTTCACCTGCCTCACCGACAATTTCGGCTATCTGATCCACGACCCCGTGACCAAGGCGACCGCCTCGATCGACGCACCGGAAGCCGCCCCCGTCATCAAGGCACTGGACCGCGAAGGCTGGACGCTGACCGACATCCTCATCACTCACCACCATGGCGACCATGTCGGCGGCGTTGCCGAATTGAAGCGAAAATACAACTGCCGGGTCGTGGCTCCGCACGACAAGTCCACAAAGATCGCCAATGTCGACCTGCGCGCCGCCAACGGCGACGTCATCAGGATCGGAAACCTGCTGGCGCGGGTGCTGGAAACCCCGGGCCATACGCTCGACCACATTTCGTATGTGTTCGACAGCGAGAAGGCGGTATTCGCCGCCGACACACTGTTCTCGATCGGCTGTGGCCGGGTGTTCGAGGGCAACTATCCGATGATGTGGGATTCGCTGTTGAAGTTGCGCGCGCTGCCGGACGATTTCAAACTGTACTGCGGCCATGAATATACCGCGTCCAACGTCAAATTTGCGCTGACCGTGGAGCCCGAGAATCCCGCATTGAAGGCCCGCGCCGAACAGGTGGCGCGGCTGCGCGCGGAGAACAGGCCGACGATTCCGACGCTGCTGGGCGAGGAGAAGAAGGCCAACGTGTTCCTGCGCGCCGATGAGCCATCGGTCGCGGCGAAGCTCCACATGAAAGGCGCCGGCGCAGCCGAGGTGTTCGGCGAATTGCGCGAACGCAAAAACAAATCCTGATGGCGCCGCCGACCGCCGCCGAAATCATTGCGCGACTTGGGCTGAAGCCGCATCCGGAAGGCGGCTATTATCGCGAGACGTTTCGCGATGTGCGCCTGGATGCAAACGGGCGCCCGCGCTCGACCGCGATCTATTTTTTGCTGGCGCGTGGCGAACGCTCGCACTGGCATCGCATCGATGCGGTGGAAGTCTGGCACTATTATGCGGGCAGCGCACTGATGCTGGAGATCGCCGATGAGGACGGGCCGTGGAGCTTCAGGCTTGGCCCTGACCTCGCAGCTGGTGAGCAGCCGCAGGCGATCGTACCGTCGGATACCTGGCAATCCGCCGAAAGCACGGGTGACTGGACCCTGGTCGGATGCACGGTCGCGCCGGGATTCGATTTTGCAACATTCGAACTGGCGCCGAAGGGATGGACGCCGGTTTAACTCCTCGTCATTCCGCGATGCGCTGCTTAGCGCAGGCCCGGAATCCATACTCCCGATCGTGGTTATGGATCGTCTGATGTGCAATTGCACATCCAAGCTCGTCGCTTCGCTCCGCCCCGGAATGACAGGTGGAAGCGGGATAGTGTCATCGCTTCGACACCATATCTTTCGCGGCAATCAATCCGCCGCCGGCGATCAATATCGCCGCGATCGCGATCGTCACGGTCGGCTTCGCAAAGCCCGAGAGCATCAAAAACGCGGTCGAGAGCAGTGGCGTGGCGTAGGACGCAGCTCCGAGCACGCGGATGTC
>JBJMTR010000377.1:0-3748 GCA_045811565.1 Bradyrhizobium sp. | reverse complement strand
TCGCGGCCCATTCGCGCTGCACCACCGCGACCATGGCGATCTGCTCATGGGTGATGCCATAAGTCTTCATGTAGCGCAGCACCGGGATCGGAAACATGCTCGGCGGGCCGTAGACGCCGAACGGTGCCTCGAACTGGCCGTTGAGGCTGTCCGGCGCCGTTGAGCGTGGCAACTTGCCGATCATCGACTTGCCGCTTTCGGCATGGGTGATCAGCACGGTCTTGCAGAGACCTGCCTCGATCGCCGCGGCGGCATGGCGCACATGCAGCATGAACGAGCAGCCGCCGACCGAGGTGCCGTCGACCCAGGTCGGGGTGATGCCGAGATAGTGCGCGATCTGCTGCGGCGTCTCCACCGCGGTGGCGATTCCGTCGATGTCCGACAGTTTTAGTCCAGCGTCGGCAATGGCGTTGAGCGCGGCATCCGCGTGCAACTGTATCTGCGACACGTTCGGGATGACGCCGAGCTCGGTAGTTTCAGCGGCGCCGACAACGGCGACTTGATTTCTGCGCATGATGCTTAACCCCTCGCCGGACGGAACAAAGGAAGGGTGATCTTGTCGTCGAGCTTTTCGAACGCGACTTCCAGCCTCATGTCGAGCTCCAGCGCCTCCGGGGTTTGCGGGCAGTCGATGATGTTGCTCATCATCCGCGGGCCTTCGTCGAGCTCGACGACGGCGATCGCATAAGGCGGGGTGAAGCCCGGCGCGGGCGGTCGATGGTTGATGACGTAGCTGTAGAGTTTGCCCTTGCCGCTGGCCTTGAACACACTGACCTTGCGCGAGGCACAGGACGGACAGAACGGGCGCGGCGGAAAATACACGTTGGCGCAGGCGTCACAGCGCTGCAGGCGCAATTCGCCGGCCTGCGTGCCATCCCAGAAATGCTGGGTCTCCGGCGTCGGTTTCGGTTTCGCCCGCGCAGCTTCAGCCATATCGGCAAATCCTCCTCGGTCAGGCCGCGTGGCCCGCTGTTGTGATCTTGATGCGACATTTGACTATCTGGCGGCAACGGTCCAGCGTTTCAGCCGCATGGCGGCATTCCGGGAGGCCAGAACGCTTGTATGCCAGCGTGCTATCGGAGATAGTCCGCAGCACGGCAAACCGCCGAACTCATTCTCGACATCGGCATCGCCTCAGGCGACAACTGCCGGCCAAGGAAACGAACCGAAAAGCCATGCCGAATAATCGGACACTTACCGCGCTCGCCGCCGATCTCGAGGGCGGACGCACCAGTTCCCGTACACTCGTCGAGGAATGTCTCGCCAAGATTGCCAACCCCGCGGGCGAGGGTGCGCGTGCATTCATCCACGTCGACAAGGAAGCAGCCATCCAGGCTGCCGATGCGATGGATCGTCTGCGCAAAGCAAAGGCGGCGCCGTCGCCCTTCGCCGGCATTCCCGTCTCGATCAAGGATCTCTTCGATATCAAGGGGCAGGTGACCCGTGCCGGCTCCCGCGCGCTGGAGGATTCCGCGCCGGCGGAGGCCGATGCGCCCGTGGTGGCGCGGCTGCGCGCTGCCGGCTTCATCGTGATCGGCCGCACCAACATGACGGAGTTCGCCTATTCCGGCATCGGCGTCAATCCGCACTACGGCACGCCAAAGAGCGCCTGGAATCGCAGCGTCGGTCATGTGCCCGGCGGTTCCTCGTCGGGAGCCGCGGTATCGATCGCCGACGGCATGGCCTTTGGCGCGCTCGGGACCGATACGGGCGGCTCCTGCCGGATTCCGGCCGCCTTCAATGGCATCGTGGGCTACAAGCCGACGCAGCGTCGCATTCCGCTCGAGGGTGGCGTGCCGCTGTCATTTTCGCTCGACAGCTATGGCCCGCTCGCCCGATCGGTCGGCTGCTGCGCGGTGCTCGATGCCGTGCTCGCCAACGAGCCCGTGCAGCCGTTGCAGCCGCGATCCGTAAAGGGCATGCGGCTCGCGGTGCCGACCACCGTCGCGCTCGACGATCTCGACGATGCCGTTGCGAAAACCTTCGAGCGCGCGCTGGCCGCGTTGTCGCGCGCGGGCGCGTTGATCGAGCGCATCGAGGTGCCGGAATTTCTGGATGTCGGCGTGATGAATTCCAAAGGCGGTTTCGCAGCGTCCGAAAGCTATGCCTGGCACCGTTATCTGATCGCGGGCAAGGGCGATATCTACGATCCCCGCGTCGCGGTGCGCATTCTTCGCGGCGAAGGCATTAGCGCCGCCGACTATATCGATCTCCTGAAGGCGCGGCGGTCTTTCATCGCGCGTACGGAGACGCGCATCGCCCCCTATGATGCGCTGGTGTTGCCGACCACATCAAACACCCCGCCGAAGATCGCCGATCTCGCCGATGACAAAGCCTTCACCAGGGAAAATCTGCGGAGCTTACGCAATTGCACGCTGATCAACACGCTCGACGGCTGTGCGATCTCGCTGCCGGCGCATCGCGAAGGCGAGGTGCCGGTCGGGCTGATGCTCGCGGCAGCGGGCGGAGCGGATCGCCGCATCTTCGAGCTTGGCGCCGGAATGGAGAACATCATCCGTGTTTGATCTCACCTTCACTATCGACGACAAGGGCGCCGCTACCTACCTCACGCTTCCGATCGATCAGGCCGTGATCGCCGGCTGGACCGGCCGCGATCCGGCGGCGCGCGACAAGCACATCGCCGAGTTGGAGGCGATCGGCATCGCGCGTCCGGCCACGACGCCGATCTATTACCGTGTTTCGGCGCGGCGGCTGACCGTGGCCGACTCGATTGAAGTCTGCGGCGAAAATTCCAGTGGCGAGGTCGAGTTCGTCCTGATCGGCTGGCAGGGCCGGATTTTCGTCGGCTGCGGTTCCGACCACACCGACCGCAAGGTCGAGGCCTACAGTGTCACGGTTTCAAAACAGATGTGCGACAAGCCGATCGCATCCGAGCTGTGGGAACTCGAAGATGTCATCGATCATTGGGACCAGATGATCCTGCGCTCGTTTGCCTTTATCGACGGCGCGCGCGTGCTCTACCAGGAAGGCACTCTCGAGGACATGCTGCCGGCCGAGGAGCTTGTCGAGCGCCGATTTGGGCCTAAGGGATTGCCTGACGGCTGCGCGATGTTCGGCGGCACCTTTGCGGCGAAGGGCGGTATCCGGCCGGCGAGCCGGTTTGAGTTCGAATTGGAGGACCCTGTCCTGAACCGGACGATCCGGCACGGATATGATGTGATCACGCTGCCGGTGCTGGGCTGAGTTTCTCCGCGTGTCGTCCCGGCCGTGAGCCGGGAGCCACGCCCACTGCTATTCGTTGTTGAGTCCCTGCTTTCGCAGGGACGGCCAGGTGGAGAGTTCCGCACACTAGCCCTTTTCAGAAATCGGGTGGCACCATGCGGTCTGATTTGCGAAATTCAGCGTCATGAAAGCTACTGCAAAAAATCTCAACGCCGCTCCTCCCGCCGATGTCGCCGCCCGCGTCGACGCCATCGACTGGACACAAGCAACGGCCGATCTCGACGCGGAGGGTTGCGCCGTCCTGAAGGGACTGCTCTTACCAGACGAATGCCGCGCGCTCGCCACACTCTATCCCGACGACAAAAACTTCCGCAGCAGGATCGTGATGGGCCGCCACGGCTTTGGACGCGGCGAATACAAGTATTTCTCCTACCCACTGCCCGATCTGATCGCGGAATTGCGGCCCAAGCTTTATGCACGTCTCTGCGGCATTGCCAATCGCTGGAACGAGACGATGGGAATCGATGTCCGCTATCCCGCCTCGCACGAAGCATTCCTGAAGCGG
>JBJMTR010000376.1:0-2991 GCA_045811565.1 Bradyrhizobium sp. | reverse complement strand
CTCACCCTTCATCTTCGGCTATTCCGGCGACGATATGCTCCGGATCTGGCATATCACCCTCGGCGGCATCGTGGTGCTTTTGGGTGCGCTTCAGCTCTGGCAGGACTGGCGGCTGAGCGATCAGGAACTGGCCAATCACCCGCAATAATTTCCTAGGATCGGACTGCCGGCTTTGACCGGCACGGCTTTGCTCGAACAATTAGCTCCCGGTTCTTCATTGGGTCGGCGCGCATGTGCCGGATCGCGTCGCGCCACCGGCTGGGGGCCTCCAGGTGCTCTGCGGCCAACAATTTGGCATCCGGTTCTTCCAGGCTGAAATCCATCGGCCGGCGCCATCCTCGGCGTAAGGGCTCCTCGTTTGCCCATAATTCGAGCCTCGGCATGGCCGACTTGTTCTCGCTGCTGGCGAACTTCGGCTTGTCTGGTAAATTGATGTTATGACTATCGAAGTCGGACCTGCTGAGAACAATAGCTGCAATGGAAACGCACCGAACGATGGGCACTATCGCCACACCTTTGCCGCGCGGCGGCCTGACGCGGATGTCGCGCCGGGTGATGAACCTCGCACATATGCTGACGCAAAATGCCCGCCGGCATGGCGACCGCGCCGGCTTCATCTGGAATAATCGATCCTGGACGTGGCGCGAGATCGACGGTCTGGTCTCGGCGCTGGCGGCAGCACTTGCCGCGCGTGGCGTGGTCAAGGGCGACCGCATCCTCGTGCATTCCAAGAATTGCGACGAGATGTTCTGGTCGATGTTCGCGGCGTTCCGGCTGGGTGCGGTGTGGGTGCCGACCAATTTCCGCCTGATGCCCGATGAAGTCGCCTATCTCGCCAGTGCT
This sequence comes from Bradyrhizobium sp., assembly GCA_045811565.1. Taxonomy (GTDB): domain Bacteria; phylum Pseudomonadota; class Alphaproteobacteria; order Rhizobiales; family Xanthobacteraceae; genus Bradyrhizobium. Next base: position 2,148 of record JBJMTR010000376.1, on the reverse strand, counting down.
TCCGGCGCCAAGGCTTTTCTCTGTCATGGCGACTTTCCCGACCATGCGACCGTCGCCGCAAATCCCGCGATCGAGTTCATCTGGCGGATCGGCGGCGAGGGGACGTTCGGCGAGAAATCCGTCAGCGAAGCGATCACGACGCATGCGGGGGCTCGCGTCGAGAACGCCGCTGTCGAATATGACGACCCCTGCTGGTTCTTCTTCACCTCGGGCACGACCGGCCGTTCCAAGGCGGCGGTGCTGACCCACGGCCAAATGGCCTTCGTGGTGACCAACCATCTCGCCGACCTGACGCCCGGCGTCACCGAGCAGGATGCTTCCCTCGTGGTCGCGCCTCTGTCGCATGGCGCCGGCGTGCATCAGCTGGTGCAGAGCGCGCGCGGCGTGCCGACCATTTTGCTGCCGTCGGAAAAGTTCGATATCGCCGAAGCGTTCAAGCTCATCGAGAAACACCGCGTCAGCAACCTGTTCACGGTGCCGACCATTCTGAAGATGATGGTCGAACATCCTGCGGTCGACCAGTTCGATCATTCCTCGCTACGCCAGGTAATCTACGCCGGCGCGCCGATGTATCGCGAGGACCAGAAGGCCGCTCTAAGGAGGCTCGGGGCGGTGCTGGTGCAATATTTTGGCCTTGGCGAAGTCACCGGCAATATCACGGTGCTGCCACCGGTCTTGCACGATCCCGATGACGGGCCGCATGCGCGGATCGGCACCTGCGGATTCGAGCGCACCGGCATGCAGGTCTCGATCCAGGGCGATGATGGGCGCGAGCTAAAGCCGTTCGAGACCGGCGAGATCTGCGTCGTCGGTCCCGCGGTATTTGCCGGCTACTACGATAACCCCGAAGCTAACGCGACAGCGTTTCGCGACGGCTGGTTCCGAACCGGCGATCTCGGCCATATGGATGAAGAAGGTTTTGTCTACATCACCGGCCGCGCATCGGACATGTACATATCAGGCGGATCGAACATCTATCCGCGCGAGATCGAGGAGAAGATTTTGACGCATCCCTCGATCGGCGAGGTCGCGGTGCTCGGCGTGCCCGATCCCTTCTGGGGCGAGGTGGGTGTCGCCGTCTGCGTCGCGCGCGAGGGAGCTGATCCCGTAGGCGAAGCGGAACTCGCCGCGTTCCTGGCGCCCAAGGTGCCGCGCTACAAGATGCCAAAGCGATTCTTCTTCTGGGACGCGCTGCCGAAGTCCGGTTACGGCAAGGTGCCGAAGCGGTTGGTCCGCGTTGAACTGGAAGCGCGGGGGCTACTGGACATTATCACGAAGCAAACCGGTTAATGCGTAGCATTGCCCAGCCCGGCCCGCCGGCGCGGGAGCGTATCCAGTGGGTGCAAGCGCGCGGCCGTGCGTTTTCGTTTACGTTGCAGGCCGGTCTGCCGCTGCTGGAAGCAGCGCGCCGCGGCTTTGCGTCAGCGGGATTTGCCGGTGGCGTTCTGAGCGCAGAGAGCGGGACGCTGGGACCCTTTGCCTATGTCGTGCCGGCACTGTCGAAGACCGGCGCAAATGCGGCGTTCTATAGCGACACGTTTCGGCCCGAAGGCGTCTCGCGGCTCAAGCTGGCGGCGATGACCCTTGGCGAGCGCGACGGCGCACCGTTCTTCCATTGCCACGGCCTATGGACGGAAGCCGATGGAGACCTCCGCGGCGGCCATATCTTGCCCGAGGAGACGTTTGTCGCCGAGCCGTTTGAGGTTGCGGCCTTCGGCATCGACGGCGCTACGTTCGTGGCGGAACCTGACCCCGAGACCAACTTCAAGCTGTTCGGGCCGGTCGCCCGCCCGGCAACAAATGCGAACACAACGAGCCGCGCCTTCGCGCTGCGCTTGCGGCCGAACCAGGATTTTGCCTGCGCACTGGAAAGGTTTTGCCGGCAGCACGGAATCCTGCACGCGCGGGTGCATGGCGGCGTCGGCTCTACCGTCGGCGCGTGCTTCGCCGATGGCTGTAACGTGGTGCCATTCGCAACCGAGCTCGCCGTGCGGTCCGGCACGATCGCTCCCGGCGCCGATGGCATGCTGGAGGCCGAGCTCGATGTCGCGCTGGTCGATTATCTCGGTGGCATCGCCGAAGGGACACTGGTGCGCGGCGACAATCCGGTGCTGATGACGATGGAATTGGTGTTGGAAGTGGTGGGCG
>JBJMTR010000375.1:0-2657 GCA_045811565.1 Bradyrhizobium sp. | reverse complement strand
TGGCACCGCCGAATACGAGCTTCGATAAACTGTTCGCCTCCGGCTTCGGCGCCGTGGTTGCGCTCGACCACGCCTCGAAGATCGTGAAAGACAAGCGCTACGAGCAATATGCCAGGCACGGCGGCTTCACGCTGAATGCGGTCGACGCGGCGAAGGTGCTGGCCAGAAAATATCCCGCCATCTCGGAAGAGACGGTGGCAACAGGCATGTTGTCCTCCTCCCCGGAGGTCCCCAACGAGGATGTCGGCACCATCGGACTGCAGTGGCTCCTGGTTGCGCAGTCGGAGCTGGCGACGACCACTGCCGGCGAGCTTTCGCGCATCATCTACGAGAACAAGGCCGAGCTGGCGCTCGCCGACGGCTTCGCTTCCAAGATCGAACCGGCGGATACCGACAAGGACGCCTTCATCGTCGCCCATCGGGGCGCCGCGGAGTACATCAACGACGACATCAAGTCCTTCATGGATCGCTACAGCGACATGATGTATCTGGGCGCGGTGGCGCTCAGCGTCATCGGTTCGATCTTTGCCGGCATCTACACCAAGATCACCCGAGTCGCGCCAGAAAAGGCCGGTGAACTGGCTATCGCCGTCCTTGATATCGGCGAGCGGATGGAGCACGCCAAGACACTCGACCAGATCGACGCACTGCAGGATCAACTCGAGGCGATCTTGCGCGGCGCGGTGATAGGCCTGCGCGACGGCACCATCAGCAGCGACGGGCTCGATACCTTCAAGCTCGGCTATGAATTCGTTCGCGACGAGATCGGCATGCGCCGCGATAATCTGAAGCGCCACGCTGCCCAAACCAACGGCCAGGACGCAGCTCCACACAATGCGGTCCATGACGACAAGGTGGTGACCGTCAAGAAGGCGCAGAGCGCGTAGTCAACGCGGCGAGATATCGCGCCGCCCCGCCAGTTCGGCGGCGCACAAATCTCAGCCCAACATTCGGGCTGCCGCGACTGGAGAGGCCGGAACCCGCGACCTTGGTCGAGGCGCTGATTGGCCGGCTAAAGATGATCCGGAAAAGTGGGCACCGGTTTTCCCTCGCGACAAACGCTAAGTGTTTGCGCGAAGATCATGCTCAAACAAAAGGATAGAGCGGGAGAAGAAAAGTCATCACCGCCAGCCATCCGTCAGCCGCCGTCGGGAAACGAATCGGGATTTCTCGCGACTGTCCGTTACCCCGTCGGGGCGTCACCGCTATCGTCGGGCGCCATGCCCGAGCCGGGCGTCTTGTTGGCGTCACTGAGCTTGGGATCGCGCGTCGCCTCCTTGGAAACCGAATGTTTGGACTCCGTCTTGTGCGCGGTTTGCGCGCGCTTTTTATCGGCGGGCTGCTCCTCGCCCTTCTTGTCCCTCACGATGCCCTGGCTGGAATGTGTCATCGGCTGTTCCCTGATGGCTCGACGGCCCGGCGACGTCGTTCGCCGAGGCCCAATCATCGGAGTTCACCCCACCGCCGCTCGGAGACCGGGCGGCTGGGACAAACAGGGTGACTCAGTGCAGCGCGAAATGTTCCTGGATTGAAAAATGCGTGGCTGTTTTCGTGAATTATCGTAAGTTAGCGACGAGGCCGCGAGCCAGACCTAGCATTATCGCCCAGGTTTGGAGCCGAAATGCAAAAAAAGCGAAACAGGTCGCGGCCAGCCGAGTCTTTTGAGGTCCGTCTTCAGAACTTTGCGCGTGATGCCCGGGCCGCCGCACGAGAAATGGCGCCCGGCCGCGAGCGCGATGCGCTGATCAAGAAAGCCAGACAGACCGAGAATGTGCTGGAGGTCAACGAAATGCTGACCGGCCGCGACGTTCCGGGTTCGAAATAAGATGTAAGAGGTGACACAGACACATCGGGGAGGGCCAGATGATCGAGGACAAATTTGATTCGGGAACCCTGGCGAACATGAACGTGGCACTGGACCGGGTTTGCGAAAAAATCCCACGCGGCGAGGAACATTCGGTCCGCAAGCGGATCGCCAAAAAGATCATCAAATGCGCGCAAAGCGGCAAGACGGCACTCACCGATCTGACGGCTGCCGGTCAACGCGCGCTCAGCGATCTCGCGGCCGCAAAATAATCGCTTTCGCCGGAACGCTGCGCAGTCGCAATTCTTGTTACCGAAACGGGAAAGGCGTTGCCATGCGTGTGGTGCTGATCCTCATATTGCTGGCTATTCTGGCCGCCGTCGGCATCTATGCCTATGAGGGACTGATGGTACCCGGCCCCGCGATGCCGGCGCAGGGCTACGCGGCGCTGGCGATCGGAATCGTGCTTTCGTTGATCGTCGGCATCGGCTTGATGGCGCTGTTGTTCTACAGTAGCCGGCGCGGCTATGACGAACCGCCGAAATACAGGTGATTGCGCGGCCTGGAGGATTATCCGACCGCCACGCCTTTGCCGGCAGCCAGGCGCGCCCTGATCTCTGCGATCTTGCGCTTTAAGGCCACCTGCCGCCGATCGGGCATCGCTGCCGCGCGGGCTTCCGCGATCGCAGCGGCGAGATCGGGCAAGGTCAGCACGCCGTCGAAGGTCGGCTTCGCAAGCCCATCGATGATCGCATGCCAATCCGCCATGCCCTGCCGATAGGCGTCACCATAACCCTGGATCATGGTCGCCGTCTGCACGATCGCGGAAGCGGCCTCCGGCTGCTTGGTGAGG
>JBJMTR010000374.1:0-3654 GCA_045811565.1 Bradyrhizobium sp. | reverse complement strand
GGTTCCTACCCGCCACCGCCCGGCGCCAGCGATTTGCCGGGCCTGGAAATCGCGGGCGAGGTGGTCGCGCAGGGCTCGGGCTCAGCCAAGCACAAACTCGGCGACAAGGTGATGTCGCTGGTGGCCGGCGGCGGCTATGCGCAATATTGCATTGCGCAGGACGCGCAGGCGATGGCGGTGCCCTCCTCACTGTCGATTCAGGAGGCCGGCGCCATTCCGGAAACGCTGATGACGGTCTGGCACAATGTGTTCGAGCGCGGCGCGCTGAAGCCTGGCGAGACGCTCTTGATCCACGGCGGCTCTTCCGGCATCGGCACCATGGCGATCCAGCTCGCCAAGGCGTTCGGTTCCAAGGTGATCGTCACCGTCGGCTCGAAGGACAAGGCCGACGCCTGCCTCAGGCTCGGCGCCGATCATGCGATCAACTACAAGACCGAGGATTTCGTCGAGGTGGTGAAGACCGCCACCAACGGTGCCGGCGCCAATGTCATTCTCGACATGGTCGGCGGCGATTACATTGATCGCAACTATGACGCGGCCGCGGTCGAGGGGCGCATTGTCCAGATCGCGTTTCTCGCCGGTAGCACCAAGGCGTCAGCCAATTTCGCCAAGCTGATGGTGAAACGGCTGCATCACACCGGCTCGACACTCCGCCCCCGTAGTAATGCGGACAAGGCCGCGATGGTCGCTGCGATCGAGGCCAAGGTGATGCCGTTGCTGCGCGAAGGGCGCGTAAAACCCTTGATGGACAGCACATTCCCACTGGAAAAGGCTGCCGACGCGCACCGGCGGATGGAAACCAGCGAACATATTGGCAAAATTGTGCTGGTGACTTGACGATGACGTCCTTAGCTCAGCTGGAAACCCTTTGATTTCCTTCGCTTTCATGCCATTTATCGCGGAGACGCCGGGCCATTCGCTTCGCCCGGATAGATTGTTCGTCGCGGAGTACTGACATTGCGTCTGATCAGGTGCCTTGCGCCCCTTGCGCTGGGCCTCATGATTGTTGTCGGCGCGGCGCCCGCGCGCGCCATCGACGCTGTCAGCGTCCGCAGTGACGCGCCTGCGATCGACCTCACCGCGGTGCTCGACCATCAGCGCAGCGAAACTGACCGCATCCAGGTTTCGACCGCGCCGGGCACCGACGGCATCGTCCGCCGCATCGAGGTGCGCGCCCGCGAAGGCGGGCAACATTGGGTGGTGTTCGCGCTGGCCAATAACACCGACGACCAGCTCGATCGCCTGATCGTCGCGCCGCATTATCGTATTGTCTCGTCGGGGCTGCTGTGGCCCGATCTCGGACTATCGCGCATCGCCACCATCACGCCATCGACCGGCGACCGCCCCGAACGGCAGGAGAGCGCGACCGCCGACATCTTCCGCATCACGCTCGATCCCGGCGCCGTCGTCACCTACGTGGCCGAACTGCGCACCGACAAGCTGCCGCAGCTCTATCTCTGGGAGCCCGACGCCTACAAGGACAAGGTCAACTCCTTCACGCTCTACCAGGGCATCGTGATCGGCATTTCCGGATTGCTGGCGCTGGTGCTGACCATCCTGTTCGTGGTCAAGGGCAGCATCATGTTCCCCGCCGCCGCGGCGCTGGCCTGGGCGGTGCTGGTCTATATCGGCGTCGATTTCGGCTTTTGGGGCAAGGTGCTCGACATGTCGAACAACGCCGAGCGCGTCTGGCGCGCGGCGGGTGAAGCGATCCTGGCGGCGACCCTGTTGGTATTCCTGTTCGCCTATCTCAATCTCAGCCGCTGGCACGTGCGTTACTCTCATATCACCATCGGCTGGCTGGCCTTTCTCGGCTCTCTGGTGGCGCTGGCCCTGTTCGATCCCGCGGTTGCCTCGGGCATCGCGCGGATGTCGTTGGTGATGATCGCCTTCGCGGGTTTTGCGCTGATCGTCTATCTCTCGACCCACGGCTTCGACCGCGCGGTGCTGTTGATCCCGACGTGGTTCCTGCTGGTGGTGTGGGTGATCGCAGCCGGCATGACCGTGGCGGGCAGTGTCACCAATGACATCGTCGGTCCCGCGCTGCTCGGCGGTCTCGTACTGATCGTGATGCTGATCGGATTCACCGTGATGCAGCACGCCTTCGCCGGCGGCGGAGCGACCACCGGCGTGGTCTCTGACGTCGAACGCCGTGCGCTGGCGCTGACCGGCTCGGGCGATCTGATCTGGGACTGGGACGTTTCCGCCGACAAGGTGTTCACCAGCCCCGAGACCGAAAGCCTGCTCGGCCTGAAACGCGGCACGCTCGAGGGCCCGGCCGCGAAATGGCTCGAGGTGCTGCATCCGCTCGATCAGGATCGCTTCCGCGCCGCGCTCGACAGCGTGCTGGACCAGCGCCGTGGCCGGCTGGTGCAGGATTTCCGCCTGCGAACCCCGGACGGCCACTTCATGTGGTTCGCGCTCAAAGCCCGTCCGGTGGTCGGCTCCGACGGCGAAGTCTCGCGCGTGGTCGGCACGCTGACCGACGTTACCGACATCAAGAATGCCGAAGAGCGCATGCTGCACGATTCCGTGCATGACAACCTCACCGGTCTGCCGAACCGCAAGCTGTTCATCGACCGCCTGGGCGCGGTGGCCAATTTCGCCAAGACCGTGCCGACCTTGCGGCCGGCGCTGATGGTGATCGATCTCGACCGCTTCAAGCAGGTCAACGATTCCGTGGGCATCGCGGTCGGCGACTCCATCCTGCTGACGCTGGCGCGGCGGCTGACCCGCATCCTCAAACCGCAGGATACCCTCGCGCGGCTCGCCGGCGACCAGTTCGGGCTGATCCTGATGTCGGAGCAGGATCCGGCGCGGATCACCGCTTTCGCCGAGACCATCCGCAAGACCATCCGCGCGCCGATCGCCTTCAACGACCGTGAAATCTTCCTGACCGCCTCGATCGGGCTCGCGCTCTCCGATCCGCAGGCCCAACTGACCGACGAGATCATCAAGGACGCCGAGCTGGCGATGTATCATTCCAAGCGCATCGGTGGCGACCGCATCGACGTCTACAAGCCGGCGATGCGTGCGCGCAAGACTGACCGGCTGACGCTCGAAAGTGAATTGCGCCGCGCCATCGAACGGCAGGAGATCACCATCCTCTATCAGCCCATCGTGCGGCTGGAAGATCGTTCGATCGCGGGCTTTGAGGCGCTGGCACGCTGGGATCATCCGAAGCTCGGCCGGATGTCGCCGTCCGAATTTATCACCATCGCCGAAGAAATCGGGCTGATCGTCGACCTCGGCATGTTCGTGCTGGACCAGACCGCCAAGCAGCTTGCGGTCTGGCAGCGCGCAATGCGCTCGCGCGAGCCGATCTTCGCCAGCGTCAACGTCTCCTCGCGGCAATTGCTGCGTCACGATCTGATCCACGACATCCGCACCGTGCTCTCGCGTTCCTCGGTGGCGCGCGGCACGTTAAAGCTGGAATTGACGGAATCGCTGGTGATGGAAAACCCGGAGCACGCCGCGCAGATGCTGACGCGCATCCGCGAACTCGGCACCGGCCTGTCGCTGGATGATTTTGGCACCGGCCATTCATCGCTGGCGTATCTGCAGCGCTTCCCGTTCGACACCATCAAGATTGACCAATCCTTTGTGCGCACCACCAGCCGCGGCACACGGCCGGTGATCCTGAAATCGATCATC
>JBJMTR010000373.1:0-2867 GCA_045811565.1 Bradyrhizobium sp. | reverse complement strand
GCTTCGCGTTGCTGGCAATGACAAAGGCGAGAGCTGGCCCTAACCCGCCGTATTCTCGATCAGCCGCCGATAGAAGCGGATCATGTCGGCATAACCCTCGATGCTGAGGCGCTCGTTGGTGCCGTGGAAGCGCTTGAGATCGTCACTATTCGCGCGCACCGGCGAGAAGCGGAAAATCCTGTCCGTGATACCCGCGTAGTGCCGCGAGTCGGTCGCGGCGACCATCAGGCCCGGCGCCACGATGACGTCCGGATAAACCTCGCGGATGGTGCGGTTGAGCATCTGGAAAGATGGGCTTGCGGTGGCCGTCACCGGCGGCGGATCGGTATTGCCGGGAAACGGCTTAACCTCGATGCGGTCATTGTCGATGGTGTAGCGCACGTGGTCGGTTACGCTACCTTGCGTGTCGCCGGGAAGCAGGCGGAAATTGACAGTGGCCTCGGCGTTGCCGGGCAGCACGTTGTCCTTGTCGCCGGCATTGAAGATCGTCAGTGCCGTTGTGGTGCGGACCATCGCTTCGGTCGGACCGCTCTTTTCGAATTCGCGCAGCAATAGCGGCTTGAACAGCCAGAGATTTGACAGCACCACGCGGTTGAAGCCGTTCATCTCCGGCGCCAGCATGTCGAACATCCCTGAAACCGTGCTGCGGATCTGCATCGGCAGGCGGTGGTCTTCCAGTTTCGTGAGCGCCGCGCTCATCATGCCGATCGCGGTCTCGCGCGGCGGCATCGAGGAGTGGCCGGGCGTCGCGTGCGCTGACAGCACCACGGTGGCATAGCCCTTCTCGGCGACGCCGATCAGGGCGGCCGGCTTGTCGAGGCCCTTCAGGATGCCTTCGGTGATCAGCAGGCCCTCGTCGAGCACGAAATCCAGCCTGACGCCGCGCGAATCCAGCAAGGCCGCGATGGCTTTGGCGCCACGGGTGCCTGCGACCTCTTCATCGTGGCCGAACGCGAAATAGATCGTCCGCTTCGGCCGAAATCCCGCCTTGGACATCGCCTCGGCGGCCTCCAGCATCGAATAAAGATTGCCCTTGTCATCCCAGGAGCCGCGGCCCCAGACAAAACCGTCGGCGATGATCCCGTCATAGGGCTGCTGCTGCCAGTCCTTTTCGGTGCCCGGCGCAACCGGCACCACGTCCTGATGCGCCAGTAGCGCGACCGGCGGCGCGTTGGGGACAGAGCCTTCCCAGGTGTAGAGCAGGCTGTAGCCGCCGACAATTTCACGCTTGGCTACGGCATGAAAGGCCGGAAAGCTTCTCTCGATATGCGCCTGCATGCCGCGCAGCGCTTCGGCGTGCTGGTCGGGCTTTTCATAGCTGGAAACGGTTTTGAAGCGGATCGCTTCGGCCAGCCGCGCTGCGGCGGCCTGAGCGTCTACCGGTGTCCGCGGCGTGGCGGCGACCTGAATCTGCCGCGAACCGTGCGTGACGACATTGAATGCGAGTACGCCGCTCAGGATGACAAGCGCAACGATCGCGAGCAGCAGGATGCCGCGGATTATTCCCCAAAGCCGGCGCATGTCTACTTCCTCTGCGCCCGCGCGATGCCTTCGGTGATCAGCGTGTGCGCTTCCACGGCGTCGCCCCAGCGCAGCACTTTCACCCATTTGCCTTTCTCGAGATCCTTGTAGTGCTCGAAGAAGTGCTGGATCTGCTGCAGCGTGATGTCGGGCAGATCGCTGTAGTTCTTCACCTTGTCATAGCGCTGGGTGAGTTTTGAAGACGGCACCGCGATGATCTTTTCGTCGCCGCCGGCTTCGTCTTCCATCAAGAGCACGCCGACCGGCCGTACGTTCATGACGGCGCCGGGCACGATCGCGCGGGTGTTGGCAACCAGGACGTCGCAAGGGTCGCCGTCGCCCGACAGCGTGTGCGGGATGAAACCGTAATTGCCGGGATAGCGCATCGCCGTATAAAGGAAGCGGTCGACCACCAGCGTGCCGGCCTCCTTGTCCATCTCGTATTTGATCGGCTCGCCGCCAACCGCCACTTCGATAATGACGTTGACGTCGTGCGGCGGATTTAACCCGATCGAGACCGCGTCAATACGCATGGAAGACTCCGTGGTTGTTACTGCAGTCGCGTCGGACAGGCATCATTGTCATACGCGCGCTTGACCCGCGTATCCATCGCACTTTCAAGTTCACCTTTAAAAATGATGGATGGCCGGGTCGAGGCCGGCAAGGACGGTTGAGACAAAAAGGGAGGCCTTTAGTTGGTCCAGGCGAAAGCGACCTTGTCGAGCGATTTTGGCCCGAACTTCTCCGAGGAGCGGGCGACCATGCGGCCGCCGAGGGCGCGGTAAAACTCGGTCGCCGGATCGTTGTCGGAGAGCGCCCAGACCACCATGCTCTTGAGGCCGCTCTGCAAGAGATCGCGCCGCGCGGCGGTGAACAGGCGGCGGCCGAAGCCCAGCCCCTGGAATTCCGGCCGCAGATAGAGCTCGTAGATCTCGCCTTCGAAACGCAGACTGCGGGCGCGGTTGCGGCCGTAATTGGCGTAGCCCGCGATCTTGTCGCCGAACACCAGCACGCTGACGCGGCTGCCCTTGCGGATTGCGCTGTCCCACCATTGCGGGCCGCGGCGGTTGATCAGCTTTTCCAGTTCGGCGCCGGGAATGATGCCCTGATAGGCGGAACGCCAGGCTTCGTCATGGGTAGACGCCACCGCGGCTGCGTCCGCAGCTTTGGCCGGCCGAACCTCGATGAGGGTTGTGCTCATGACCTTGATCAAAGCAAGTCGGCGCGCCGCCTTCAAGGTCTATCGTTAATTATGGGTTAACCTGTGGATTTTTTGCATCAGTTTTCTGCGTAATTGTACCGAAAGAGGACAGAGGCGCGGCCTTAACTGGCAGTCCGCTGACCTC